>NZ_JBITTW010000036.1:0-62144 GCF_044542195.1 Pseudomonas sp. NPDC079367 | reverse complement strand
CAAGAAAGGCAAGCAAGAGCAATACATCAAAGACGACGACGCCATGGAAGAGTACATGACTCAGTCGGCTCTGGAAGATGCGAGCCTGCACCTGAACGAAGAAGCCCCCGGCATTTCCGGTGAAGCGCTGGAGCGTCTGGTGAATGACTTCCGTATGGTCATGAAGACGCTCAAGCGTCTGTCGCGCCTGTACCCACAGGAGTTGACCGAGCACTTCATCTACCTGCCAGCCGTCAGCCTGGAAACCCTGGGCGATCATGCAGCAATGCAAGAGTGGCTGGCCCAGTATGAAGTTCGTCTGCGTACCAACGAGAAGTCCGGCCTGGTCTACAAAGCCAGCCTGCGCGAAGACCGTGAACGTGGCGTCTGGCTGCCGGAGGTCGAACTGATCTCCCACGGCCTGTCGAACTACGTCACCTTCAACCGCGACTTCTTCGGCAGCAACGACTACAAAACTGTGGTCACCCTGGGCGCGCAGCTGAGCACCCTGCTCGACGAAGGCGCGTACATCCAGCGTGGCGAGCGCAAGAAAGCTGTTACTGAGTTCAAGGAAGCCCTCGACTGGCTGATGGCCGAAAGTACCAAGCGCCACACCATTCAGCGATACAAAGGTCTGGGTGAAATGAACCCGGATCAGCTGTGGGAAACCACCATGGACCCAAGCGTGCGCCGCATGCTGAAAGTCACCATCGAAGACGCCATCGGTGCAGACCAGATCTTCAACACCCTGATGGGTGATGCGGTCGAACCTCGCCGGGACTTCATCGAAAGCAACGCGTTGGCGGTGTCCAACCTGGATTTCTGATCTGTTGTAGGTTCACAGAAAAGCTGCACGCTTTCACAAATAGATGACCGGCCGGGCTTCAACCATGGCCCCTGTCGGTCACCATCAAGCCCGCCTTCGCGGGCTTTTTTTTGCCTGGAATTCCTGCCGGGGCGCCCTACTCCGCTCATTGGAAAATGATGCAGATGGGGGGATTTGAGGAAGTGATTTGATGGGGCGCTGGAAGTGCTGAGAGGGTCGGCGGGCGGATCTGAGCAGCAGAGAGATTGAGAGGACTTTAAAACTAATATTTGAACACCTTAATAGTTAATTAAGCGTACGTGTTAAGTATTAATTTGAACAATTTAGTATGGAAATGGAATTTGGTGGAAGTTGCCATTTTGGATTTTTTGTAGATTTCGAAGGGATGTTGGAATAAGATCTATGACCAACTTTTCCGCTTTGCACTGAAGATTTTCAGCCAAATCAGCTGTTTGAAGCGAGAGCTTCAGACCTGATCCAAATTGCTCCAGCGATCACGAAGTGGCCGTTTAGAAATAAAGAGAGCAAGCCGATTGCTTTAGATTCTGATCAGTCATGAGAGTCATGACCAATGAGAGAAAAGGAGACCTGAAAATGTAGAAAAACGCGATCAATCCCGAGAGGACTGACCGCGCTTAGCGAAGCAGACTTGCGTCCTCAGAACCCGCAATGTCTGCTTTTTCGAAGCGACTGTCAATCCTCTCCCATTTTTTCGACCTTAGCGAGGTTACTCGACGGCACAGTGTTGCCTGTCGAAAGGCCTCACTTCGCCCGCCCTGCGCCTTGATTTTTTGGCGCAGCGTCGGCGCTCGTTTCGAGATTTTCGGAGGTGTTTCATGACAGTACGAAAGGTGGTCACGCGGCGGTCCAACCATTACCGCGGCTACTTCCCATCGCTCAAAAATAAAAAGCCTGTGCCCTGGGAGTCCCAGCTCGAAGGCGCTCTTTTTCGGCTTCTTGAGCTGTCTCCTGCGGTCATCGGCTACGTCCCGCAGCCCAGTGAGGAACGTGTTCCATCGCTCCAGGGCTACTTCAAATATTACCCAGACGTACAGGTTTTCCTCGCGGATGGGCGCGAGTGGTGGTTTGAAGTGAAGCCTCACGACCGACTGAAGATTGCCAGCGTCAGGCAGCGACTGGATGCCGCTGAGCGCTACTTCAACGCCACTGCCCGTAACTTTTCGGTGATCACTGAAAAGTTAATTGAAGCTGAACCCCTGGCTACCAATCTTAGAAGGCTGATGTATCACCGGCGCGGTCCAGAGCTTTCGCATCAGGCGTTGGAGGAGGTAATGGCGACCTTCAACGAATGGCCGCCTATGACCGTTGCAGATCTGCTCTACGTGGTTGGTGAGGGGAAAGCCTGGCGCTTGTTAGGCCTTGGGGTGGTGGGCATTGACCTTGATAGGTCAATTGACACTGACTCCCCGGTCTTCCTGCAAGGGGGGCACCGTCATGCAAACCTTTTCCCTTAGGGTGAAATTGGTCGTCATCGTTCGTGGCGTACTGATGGTGCTTGAGAAGAGGCTTATTGACCGGAAGCTGCTCTTTTTCGATGAGCTTGGTGAGCCCACGAAGCTATCCGAGAAGGAGTTCTATGAGGCCTACGAGAAGCGCGAGATCGAGATCTCCGCTGATCAGCCATACCTTGGGAAGGTTCCGTATGTGCGGAACGTCCCTCCAGATATTTCATGCTTCCCCAAAAAACATGGAGATGAGGCATTGCGTCGACGCAAGTATCTGGACGACCTAACTAAGCGCGGTAAATACAAGCTACCGGGTGACGAAGACATGATCAAGAAACTTAGAGATATCGCCAAAAAGATTGGGGATGCGTGCGCACCCTCGGTTTCCACTATTCGACGTTGGGCAGCCAAATACATTGGCCAGAACGTAGTAAAGCTTATCCCTCAGCATGCCAAAAAGGGTCGGGCTGCCGCGATACAGGGAGAGCTCGAAGTTATTCTTGAAGGGGTGATTAATAAAACCTACCTGCAGGATACGATTCCAGCGGTCAGCGTGGTCGTTTCAGAATTCGAAGATCAGATAAAAGAGAGGAACAAAAGTCGTTTGCCTTCGGATCAGCTCAAGATCCCAAGCGGAATGACTGTCCGAAGGTACATCGCCAAGCTGGATCCGTACCTTGTGGATAAGGAGAGGCTCGGAAAACACGCAGCAGACAAGAAGCACCGTGTTGCGGCGGGTGTCCTACGTGTCCATGAGATTTTGGAACGTTGGGAAATTGATCACACCTTGTTGGACGTCCAGCTTGTGGATGAAACCTCGGGGCTGTGCATTGGGCGCCCCTATCTGACGATCGTCCTCGACCGCTTCTCTCGAATGGTGATGGGATATTTGCTCCACCTGTCGGCGCCAAATACGGAAACCGTGCTTCGTGTGATCGAACGCTCAATCCGTCCAAAAGCCGAATTGCTGAAGCGCTTTCCGAAAGTGAGAAATGAATGGTGGGCACGTGGGCTGCCGGCTCGAATAGTCCCAGACAACGCAGCGGAATTTCACGCGGGCGATCTCATCATGGGATTCAACGAGTTGGGTATCGAGATCATGTATCCCGCTTCAAGGGCCCCTCAAAGGAAAGGTGCCGTCGAACGCTTTTTCAGCACACAGAACCTGGGGCTTATCCACAACCTCCCGGGTACCACCTTCTCGAATATCCAGCAGCGTGGCGATTACGACTCGGAGAAGAATGCATGTTTCACGCTCCCTCAATTGGAGGCGGTGGTAGTGAAATGGATCGTCGATGGTTACCACCAGACTCCTCATCGGGGGCTGGACAACAGAACACCGGCTCAAGTCTGGGGGACTAGCGAGGCGAACCATGTCATCAGCCTTCCCGTCGACCTGGACTCGTTGGAGTGCATTCTGGCCAAGCGGGCCTCGGTGAAGGTTCACCATTACGGCATCGAGGTTGCCAAAGTGGGCTACCACTCTACGGAACTTGCTGAGCTCCGTATGCGTTTGGCAGACGGAGAAAAGGTAAACGTCCGCTATCGAGACGAAGCCGGGCACGTTTGGGTTCACGACCGCTTCAGAAACTTGTTCTTCAAAGTGCCCGCCAAAGATGAGCGAATGGCCGGTAAGAGCAGGGAGGTGTGGAAGGCTGCCGAGAAAGCGCTGCGAGAAAAATATAATGAGCAGCCTAGCTTCGAGGCTACGCACAGGTGCTACCAGGAAATTATGGAAGATGCAGACGAGGCCCGCCGTTCGCAGACGCTCAGAAAACGACGCGCAGCTGCCATAGCGAAAATCGACAAGGAGGGTCGAGTGACCGAAAGCACGCCTCCACCCAAGGTACTCGCTGAAGTGGAATGGACCGGTGACTCTATTCCTAACATTCCGCCAGCAGCCTTCAAGGTCTCGGTTCGTCGCCCTGCTGGGAGTTCTAAGCCATGAACGCCATCAATCTGTACGAATGCTACGAGCATGGTGAATACAGCTTTACGCTCCGCGATCGTTTTATTCACAGCCCTCAAGTCGAGCGAGCGTTGACGCGACTAGGCGATATCCACGGCGATAGTCGGCGTACCAGAGCAAGTAAAGGGTTGCTGATCCAAGGTCCAAGCGGAGTGGGCAAGAGCACATTGGTCAAGGAGTACATTCGGTCATTGGAGGAATTGGAGAGCCATGACCCACAGAAGCGGACAGTTCTGTTCGTCGAGATGCCTTCGTCTCCAACCAAAAAGAACCTGGCAGCAGCCATTTTGGCAGAGCTGAAGGATCCCTTCGCAGAGGCACGAGGACATTCGGCAGAGGTTAAATTTGCGCGAGTAGTCCTGCTGCTGAAGAACCTTGGCGTGGAGATGTTGGTCCTCGATGAGGCGCAGCACCTGGTCGATTATCGTCGTAATGGTGCGTATGAGGCAGCAGACTGGATCAAGAGTCTGATGAATGAAACCAGTATCGCGTTTGTTCTGATTGGGCTGAAGCGCACCGAAAATCTCCTGCTAGCAAACGAGCAACTGCGACGCAGGTTTTCGGCCACGGTGGCATACGATCGCTTCACCTTCTCCGCTAATACGTCTCTTCATTTCGTGATGTTGTTGCAGGCAATCGAGGGCGAACTGCCTGTTCAAACCATCAGTTTTGTAGAGCCAGCGATGATTAAACGCTTCTACCTGGCTTCCTATGGATTGATCGACTACCTCATCAAGATTGTGGACAGGGCTGTTTGGCTGGTTCAAGTCCAGGACCTTGTCGGGATTGAACTTCCTGTGCTGGCCCAGGCTTTTGAAGACGAGGTTTGGAGCTACGCCACCGAGGATCGAAACCCCTTCAGTGCGAGCTTCAATTTCCAGCCTCTGTTCGGGAAGCGGGAGCCGTTTGAGACGTTCGAAGAGAGCAGTACCTGACGGCCAAGGGCCGGGCTTATCGGCCCGGCTCTACTCCCCTGATTTTTATGTCTTCGATTTCATGGATGTGTAGGAATGTTTGGTCTTTTAATCAACCCACGACCACACCAAGACGAAAGTCTTTTGGGGTACCTGCAGCGCCTGGCGAAAGCCAACGGATTACCCAGAAAGGAACTGCTCACCGCCTTTGCACGAGCCGACGAGACCGATGTTGCGGACTGGCTGCAGATGATGGAAGGACCACTGAGCTGGCCTGCGGTATCTGCTGAGTTTCGTGATCCAAGGCCCAAGGGGGTCAAGTTATGGACGACTCATCACGCTCGTTACTGTCCGATCTGTTTGGGCGAAGCCGGTTATTGGAGAGAAAGCTGGGGCTTGACCCTGGTTACGACGTGTTCTGTCCACGGCACTGAACTCCACGGGCGGTGCCCCAACTGTCTGAAGGAAACCGATCCAAGCGCAATGAGTGCGAATAGTTGCCAAGCGTGTGGCACCTCATTGAGTGGGACCAATTTTGAGATCGCGCCGGCGAGTGATACGGCCGCCTGGCTCACCTCTGGCTTTGAAGATAGGTTTTACGCCGACTCGTTGCCAGCTGACGCGGGATTGGCGGCCCTCACCTACGAACAGTTTCACGAGTTGTCATCGCGTCTCGCTGTCAGAAGTTTGCCTACGGAAAGAACCCAGCCGCTGAAGGTTGCTGATTCGGGTTCGCTAGAGATATCGCGGCTTATGGCAAACGCGGCGGGCGTGGTTCTCATGAACTGGCCTCTCGCATTCAGAGAACTGCTGAGTGGCCTCAAGGCAGTCCATTCCGATAACGAACATTGGACGCTCAGCAGATCGTTCGGCCCGATATACCACGACATCCACCGTGATCTGGATGACTCTTGTTTTGACTTTCTTCGTCGAGAGTTCGAATCATTTCTGCAGCATGCGTGGGAAGCACCGTTAGCGAAGCGAAATCGCAATTTGAGTGAGGAGACGATTGAGAGACATCGTTGGGTGTCGTTCGATTCTGCTGCTGAAGCTTGTGGTCTCGGGGTATCAGTCATAAAACGCCTTCATCAGGAGGGACAAATCGCCTATCGGGAGAAGGTCCATGAAGATCGAGTCTTTACGGTCGTGGACCTGGATCATTTGAAGGCAATCTCGCAGCATCTCCAGGGCGTGGCTGATATGAAAGAAACCTCGACTTTGCTAAGCCTCTGTCGCAATCGGGTTAGGCAGCTGCTAGCTGGTGGTACCCTCCAGTTCTTTGGTGGAGAACCGCGCCCAGGCGAAAGGTGGCTGATTGACTGCCGCTCGATCAACGAATTGATTGATGAGAAGCTGCCTACCAGCTCTGACCAGAGCCTGGTGTCGATCAACTACTTGGCCAAGCATTCTCTGCCCAAGGGGGGTGGGTTGGTCGAGTTGGTTCAGGCAATACGTGCAGGTGAACTTCGCGCTTACGGCCCAGCTGAGAATGGCTCGGTTGCGGTAGGGGCGTGGTTACTCAAGCCGCAAGATTTTGCAGCGTGGCAACAAGCCCGAGCTGAGAACAAGAGTCCGGTCTTTCCCGGCCTGTCGGTAGTCAAGGCTGCTGCGCTGTTAGGCGTCAAAGAACAATGCGCATACGCGTTCGTTCGACTGGGTCTGCTATGGAGCACTGCTGTCGAACGAGGCCGGCGTACGCAATTGATGGTTAAGCCTCAAGCCATCGACAGATTCAGGCGTGGCTATATCTTGGGACCGGAGATTGCGGTGTATTTGGGGAAGTCGACCAGGGAGGCGTTCAAGCACCTTTGGGAGGCCAGGTTTCGCCCCGTTGCGGGGCCATCCATTCCAAACGCGGCTTGCCGGCAGTACGTTTGGGTAAGAAGCAAAAAGCTGATCGATTACCTCGCAAGTGAAGCCGCCCAGATCGACGATCCTGAAGCCATCACGTTTTTATCCACACCGATCGCTCAGCCTCGTGATTGCCGATTCAGGCATGTGGGATCAAGATAGTTAGCACGCTTTCTTTCTTGATTGCTAAAATCATCGAACCCATTTTGGAGAATCTTATGTCCCGTCTCGCTGAATTCCGCCTGCTCGAACAACAGCTCGCAGCCCAACTGGCGGAGCTGGAAGCGCTGAAAAATGACTCTGCCCTGAAGCAGGAAATGGAATTTGAAACGAAGCTGCGCAGTTTGCTCAACGAGTATGGCTACGGCCTGCGCCAAGTGGTGCTGATCCTCGATCCGCAAGCGGTGGCTTCCACTGATATGGCCCCAAAAACCTCTCGGAAACCACGCGAAGTAAAGGTCTACAAGAATCCACACAGCGGAGAGGTTGTTGAGACCAAGGGTGGTAATCAGCGTACGCTTAAGGCCTGGAAAAACGAGTATGGCGCTGAGGTAGTCGAGTCTTGGCTCGCCAATTGATTGCACTGCAGGCGGCTTCTGGCACGAGATGAATCGTGGTGCGCCCCGAATGCAAATTCCCATTCTGGGGCGTGACGAAATTTTCTGCGGGTGGTGGTGACACACAGTTTATGCGCATTAAATAGAGGTCCACTTCAAAAAATGGACTCTCCAAAATGCGGAATGCTCTCGTCTCAATCTCAGTGAACACCATCGCAAGCCTCCTGACTGCGCTTGTGCTTCACTGGATCACCCGTCCTCTTTCCGACCTCTCCATTCAGCCAATCACGGCCTCAAACTCTGGATCCAAGAGCTCTTCGTGCTCTTCGTAGATGAGAAATCTGGACCAGACAGCACGTTTCTGAACCACCCCATCAGAGCAAGCGTTCCCCTGGATTGAGCTATCTGGTGACGATTCGTTGAGTTTCTTCTCACTGCTAGGAAGAGCTCTGATTAAAAATTCGTGCTTCCTCAGAGGCTTAGCGATGGTGTCTGTAGAGGCTTTTCTGGAATGACGAGTAAGCTCCTGATGGAGGCGTTTTCTGCACTCCATCCCTCACGGGGACCGCTTGTCAAATCGAAAGGCCCTGCTATACAGTTCTTGTCAAAGGATTTGTCAAATGATGTAGAATCCGGTCCCTCGTTGGGCGCGGTGGAGGAGTTAACATGTCAGAACGCGAAGGGGTCTTAGCAAGGGCGCCGCTTATCTATGCGTTGAGCGTAATCAGATTTGCCCCGATTCTTAAGCTGCCAAAGCTGATCCCAGACATTCAGCACACGATCCGTCAGAGCCTCCCGGGCTTCTTCCAGATGGTCAAGGGCGTGCCGCCTGGGGTGATGCACAGCGGAGAACCGAATTCTTGGGCGTTCCTTAATCGGGATGCTGACTACGCGTGCGTGCTGGCCATGGATCACATGATCCTGCAAAGCACAAATTATCTTCATTTTGATAACCACTTAGCGCTTTTCCGTGAGTGCATTGAGGCGCTGGTAGGGCAAGCAGGTGCATTGGATATCACCGCTATCGGGATGCGGTACGTCGATAAAATTGAACCAGCTGAAGGTGAGACCCTAGCCGACTACCTTCCGGAAGCCATGCTCCCACTTAAATGCGATGAGCTAGCGGCGCATGGGAAAGTCCCCAAGGAGCAGCTTGGAATCTCTACTACCACCTACCATCTAGATCCGGAGTATCTGCACATCAGATGCTGGCGGCAGACTGGTATGTGGATACCGGAAGATTTGGTCGAGCCGGCCATGGTTTTCGAAATTGCTAAGCAATCGAGGAATTCATCCAAGCATGGTGCTCCTCTGCAAGGTGCATTTGTGCCTGTTAGCGAAAATGGTGCTCTTCTCGATACGGATGCGCATTGGCCGCTGCAGTTAGCCGAACGACTGGGAACCGAGGAGATCTGCACGAGACTCGACGGTTTGCATAAGACTGCTAACTTTGCTTTTAGGACAGTCGCGAAAGATCATGCCTTTGAGGTTTGGGGGAAGGCGAAATGACTACAGCAATGAATGGGCAATGGATTGATCCTACCGGGGCTGCTGTAAGCAGATCTTCTACTTGGGAAAACCCTGAAATTGCTCCGCGTGTAGGTAGCACGACAGCAAACCCTGTATTGGCGATTGCTTTCACAGCGATGCTGGCCGTTTCGGTAGTAGTCGCTCCTGGGACTGCCTCCCTGCCCTATCCACAACTTATCGGCTCAGCAGGCATGAGCTTTCATGGCGTGCATGCTGGTGCCTGGACCGAGGTGGACACCAGCCAGGATGCCAATGTTACCGAAGACGTAGCGCCGGCCTTAATCGAGGAGCTTAGGAGCGACTTCAAGTTGTCAGATAGCTCCATCGCGCAGATCTTCAACGTGTCTCGTCAGACCGTGTACAATTGGCGGACTGGAAAAACCGCCACTGGTTTTCCCGAGAGGCTTGCGGCTTTAACTGAGGCGTTGCGCCAAGTTAACGCCGAAGAAGCGCAGTATCTGCATCGGGTGCTTTTCTATCCAACCGCCGATGGCCGCCTGATTCAGGATGCGCTTTCGGATGAAGCGTGGAATCGAAATGGCGCTAAAGGTGTGTACGGAATGGTTGCGGAGTTGGCTGGCAAGGCGCAGCAGCTACGTGATAGGGACCTCAAAACCATCGCCAGGTTAGAAAAATCGGGCGGTTCGAATTTGGTTTGATTATGGCTGATACACCTGAGCAAGAGATCGTAAGTGCCATTAGCGCTGCTGGTTGGCTGCAAGGAGATACCGTCTCAGGTGACGCCTTGATTGAACACATATCCGAGGAGGTCCTGAAAGGCCAATTCGAGGGGGTGGCTCCAGCTTATTGGATGTTGGCCTCCCATTCCTGCACGGTGCATGCACGCAACCTTTGTGATGCGCCGTGGATAGAGTGGATTGCCGTTAAGGTAAAGAAAAAGGCCTTTGATAAGCAGCTGCACGCCCTCAATCCACGTACGCTGCACCTGCAGCACGCGGAAAAGCAGGTTTTGGAGCTCAAGATTCACAAGCGTGTGTGGACCAAGAGAGCCGTGCTTCCGACGCTCCACCGAAATCCGGTAATCACGCTGAGCGAAGAAAACGGTCAGTATTTCTCATACTGGATGTCCCACCATTACAACCGTATTGCGATGCCGGACGAGTTGGTCAACCGCCTGAAGGCAGACCAAGGTGACGACGGCATGAAGGGCATCGCCGTGCTTGTCGACGATTTCCTCCATCAGAACAACCAATTTTTCGCTAGTGCTTGGGTTTCCTTCAACCCCAAGGGCGAGATTCGCGACCCGGCTGAGCCCTACGAGGTGGTGTTCCGGTTTTTGACCAAACGAGAGCACGCCAGGCGCGCAAATGAGCTGCACGACCAGCTGAATGAATTGCTCGGGGTGGCCAGAAATCTCAACGATGGGCTGTACTTCGGTGGAGCAGACGTCACGGTGCTCCAAGACTTTACCATGCTCGATGCGGAAGACTTCGTGCGGTACAACCTTCACGACTGGCTCAGTGTTGGGGATACCGATGAAGATGAAGAAGGTGCCGATGATGCTGACTGAGCTGCTATCGGCCTCCCCTTTAGGATCTGGGTTTGACCTTAGCTGACCGGCTGCTCTACAAACCAATTGATTTTCTCCGGAGCCGGTGTCACTGTCGCTCCAAGAATAGCCCCCACGCCTCGGGCAGGTCCCAGACCTGTACTGCGCACCAGGGGGTTAGTTGTTTCTAGGGCCCGCCCAGGTCGATCAGGCATGCTTTGGGCGGGCCTCAAACCAGTGGGTGACCACCAAAAGGGTCAGTTAGGCCTACTGCTGCCTATCCTCGCTCGTTACCATCCAGAGACCCTCTATTGATACGGTTTCAGCAAAGATGGATGTCTATAAGGTCCGCATCGAAGACACAGAAAGCAAGATCATCGACAAGGAAGGTTTCGAGGCCGAGACCTTCCGCAGAGATCCATGGTACCAGCCTGGAAGTGCCGGCAAGCTAGCTCAGTTTGCTGTATGCCCGGCATGCGACAACCCTGTCCAGCTGGTTGGGCTGTATGAGCTACCGCCTAACGTGAAGAACCCATTCGGGAAACATGCTACTAAGAGCATTCGCGGCATCGCTCCATTTGATAGTGAGGCCCGTAACGATTGCCCGTACTTCCAGCCTCGCCAGCACAAGAAAACAGAACGAAAAACCAGGTTTGACGGCGTCCCACGGAAGATTCTCAAGCTATTGATCGAACAGTTCGATCGCGTGGTTTACATCCTGGAGAAAGAGACCCAACTGGTCCTTTCCGAGAACGCGTTGAGAGGCATGCTGCAGCGTTACAAGGGAGAGCGTGGCTACCTCTATACCGGCGCGACGCTTCGCAATGTGCCATGGATCTTTGCTTACATGTCGGACGCCACCCGCCTGTTTGGCCAGAAGGTCATTGGAAATGCTGAGCTGGTGAAAGCTATTGCCGCTGAGGTGCCAGGGGCGGAAATCAGCAGCACTGGTCGGCTGGAATCGAAGAAGGTGCCTGGTTCGAAGGCGGCATATTTTGATCTCAAAATGAGTTTCATCCGCCATCGAATCGTCAAAGACAGTGAAGCGTCCGGCTTGGTTGAAAGCATGGAGTTTGTAGTGTCACAGCCTCGCGGAGGTGAGCTTGAGCACATTCACAAGGAAGTCATCAAATTCGATTCGGCTTGGTTCGAATCCCTTATCCGGATGCCGGTTGATCATCCTTATCGCAGAATGGATAGAGTGAAGATGGCCCGGGAGGAACTGGGCGATCTGCTGGAGCTGACTCAGGCCTGAGGAGGCCTGTTGTAAACCACTTTTTTTCACTGTAACCACAGTGGTTTACAGTGAAAAAAAGTGGTTTACAACGTAGCTACGACACGCGCCCTGGCCACTCCCCAGGCCAGCGCGCTCCTCATTGATTCGTTCAGTCGGGCGTCGAACACCTATGCTGCTCGGGGCCTTGCCACGCCGCGGTGTCCTATAATTCATCTTCAGCTGAATGGAGCAAAATGTTGTGAAGCGCACATTCATTGGAATGGTCGAGGCTGGTGAGCCACTGATGAGGCAAGCGCTTGAAGCTATCCGACAGGCCCACGAAGCGGAGGCTGCTGGATTGCCAGACCTTGAGGTACAGCGTCTTCACCCATTGGCAGATTCGCTCTATCAGGCGGTCATTGATTTTCAGCTCCTCAAAGCAGGTAAACCACCGTCGACTATCCAGTGAGGACCTGCCGCTACATGACGAAAAAGATGCCAGCTCTTCTCCCCGACCACCCCATGTATACCGACGCAGTGGATGCGATGAAGCAATACCACGAGGCGCAGGCTTCTGGCTCATCTGCCGAAGAGGTTGAGCGCCTGCGTCAAATCGCAGAATCACAATTTCGGGCTGTCAGCGAGTATCAGCTCAACGCTCTGGGATATCAGTCTCGTCGTCCGCACTGAAGGGATAACCGATCCGGAGGTAGCTTCAGAATCCATCAAGCCAAGCGGAAGACTCACGACGCGGTCCGATTGATCAGCGAGACGGTCGGGAGGGTTTGCACACAGCCCCAAAAAAAAAGCAGCTCCCGAGAGCTGCTTTTTTCTTACTCCCCCTTTTTGTGCTTGTGGGGTTTCAGGTCCGGATGGTCCTTCTGCTTTTCAGGGGTGACTCGCTGCCTTTTGTCCGGAGTGCCATCTTCATTGGTGCGCTTTGGGCCTGGCTTGATGCTCATGCAAAACTTCCTTTTCCGCTTGGGTTGTTGAATGCAGCTATGTAATTAGTCCAGCTTCTCTCAGCTGTCAAAGCAGGCTGGTGCAGAACCGCCTGGCCGATGATCCGGTCCACATCGAACATTCAGAGGCCAGAATAAGAGCCTCCGACAAAGGGCTTACAAGGGGCAGTGAAATCCAGCGCTGAGCGATACGAAGACGTCTGGACGTTCATCATGCCGAGCACGGTGTGGAACAGGTTGTCGTGGCTCAGCGGTGACGTGGTTTGAGCTTTCAAACAACCCACGTTGACCTTTTCGCTCTTCGCGAGCGAGTCAGACATCCAAAGTACCAACGGCACCTTTGTTTGCTCGTCAGGAGCCATCGCGTAAGGCAGCCCGTGTAGATAGAGCCCACCCTCCCCCAGCGATTCGCCGTGGTCCGAAACGTACATCAGCGCAGTGTCGAACTTGGTGTTGGCCGCCAGGATATCGATGAGATTTGCAGTCACATAATCGGTGTAGAGGATTGAGTTGTCGTAGGCATTGACCACCTCCTCCTGCTTACATTTGTCGAGCTCGTTGGTCTCGCACACCGGTGCGAATTTCTTGAATTGCGAGGGGTAGCGCTTGTAGTAGGCCGGGCCGTGACTGCCTTTGTAGTGGAGCACCAGGACAGCATCGCCTTCCTGGCGCTTGATGAAGTCTTGCATCTCCGTGAGCAGCACCCCGTCCTTACACTCCTCGCTGGTGCACAGTTGGGAATCCGCGTGAGAGGCAGCCTTGTGGTTGGGAACCCTGTCGCAGACCCCTTTGCACCCCGAGTTGTTGTCAGTCCACATGACACTGATGCCAGCGCGTTGAAGCACGTCGAGCAGCCCTTCTCGGCTCTTGGCCAAGCCATCTTTGTACTGGGCCTTACCCACGTCCAGGAACATGCATGGCAGCGAGACCGCGGTAGCGGTACCGCAGGAGCTCACGTTCGTGAAGCTAATGACATTTCGCTTTTCTAGTTCCGGATTCGTTTCACGGGAGTAGCCGTTGAGGGAGAAGTTGGCGGAGCGAGCGGTCTCTCCTACTGCCAGTACCAGCAGCCTGGGTTTACGAGCCGCACCCTGTCGATTAACTACCGCATCAGTACCAATGGCCGTCAGCGTTTTAGGTGAGGCCAGCTGACGCTTCAGGTACCCATGGCCAGCCGCAAACAAGTTGGTAGGTACCAGAATCAGCCGGATCTCCCGATTGTTGCGCAGCAAGGAGGCATACGACTGGTACTGACTCAACGCGATGCCAGATAAGGTCAACAGAGCGAGCGACAGAGCAATGAACCTGCTGACCAAAGCTTTGGCCCAAGGCTTGCGCCGGAGGGGAACCCGGGCAATCAGGTAGACGGGCAACACCCCAACCATTGCGACCCAAAGACCGAGCTTCCAATTCAGCAGCTCGGTTGCCTCAGCGACGTCGGTCTCCACAACGTTGGTGAACATTGTGTAATCGATCACGATGCCGTAGGCATTCATGAAGTAACTCGCAAAAGACGCGCTGATCAGTACCAGGCACAGTATGGGTTTGGCCAGCCGCCCCCATGACAGCAAGCTCAGAACGGTAAACACCCATGCGAATACTATGACTGGGAGGCTAGCCGCTAGCTGCCAGTTCACTTCATCGGTTTTGAATACCAGCTTCCAGAGCACGTTCCAGAGCTCAGCGTTCGCGAATAGCAGTAACCAAAAAGTCACCAGGCCGATTAGCAAATTAGTACTGATGCCTTTCTGCCGCGCATTGCGAATAGCAAAGATCCATTTGCTTAACAGGGTGTGAACAATGGATTTGGAAGGTGTCATTATCAAACTCTGGAAGCTGCTTATCCATGGCGGTAGCTATGGAGTTAGCGGGAGCTACAAGGCAAACCGTCGACAGATGCTGAGCGATTGCGCAATGTGCGGAGCGTCAGAGGCCTTAGGCCCCTAGGCGTTGGGGACGCTTAGTATGTGTGAGGCATAGGGATAAAAAGAGAAATGAATCTCGCTGAGCGCATTATTTCCGGGACCTGATAACGACACGATGACCTCGGGATTACAATGCTGACAGAAATCCAATTACTGCTGTTTTGATTGTCATTGATCACGCTATGATCAAAATTAGGGGAATACTACCCACCAAAAGCAATGCTCCGCTCAGCTAGATAAATTTAATTTCACAAACAAAACGGTTTCGTTTTGTCGTAGGCTAATTTTGAACTTTCAATTCAACTTACAAGTCTTTCTCGCGAGCAGAACATAATTTTCAACTTTTGCTCGTTAATATGTCACCCATCAATGAGGGGCGAATACCATGAGCTTTTTCAAAAACATCCTGGGCGGGCACCATGGCCGTGGAAACCACGGTGGAGGCAAGCACCACAGCGGGGGACATGGGGCCGAGCAATATGATCGCCATGGCCGGCAGCAGGGCTGCGACGGCGGTAATCAGGTGTATGACGGCGGGCGCCCTCCCACTCCTGCCCCCATCAAAGATCTGCAGGGCTGCAGGCAGTGCCGGACGGCCAACGATCCGTCAGCACGCTTTTGTCTAAACTGCGGAACACCGCTATCGAGTGGTTGCACCGCCTGCGGCTCGCTGCTGAGTGCAGGAGCAAGATTTTGCAGTCAGTGTGGCCAAGCGACGCTCTAAGGCTAGGTAGACAGGAAGGCCAACGAGACCACAACCCTGCGCAAGGAGAAATACGTGGGTTCAAATCATGACCATGGCAGCGCTGCAGTACGCGAGGGGCATCAGAAGAAGCTAATCATGGCGCTCGGCTTGACTGGCAGCTTCATGATTGCAGAAGTGATCGGTGCGTGGATTACCGGCAGCCTGGCGCTGCTGTCGGACGCATCTCACATGTTCACAGATACTGCCGCCTTGGCGATCTCACTGATTGCACTTCAGATAGCCAAGCGGCCGGCGGATCAGAAAAGAACCTTCGGCTATGCGCGCCTGGAAATTCTGGCTTCGACGTTCAACGCCGTGCTGCTCTTCCTGGTGGCGATGTACATCTTGTATGAGGCCTACCAGCGCTTCTTCATGCCGGCGGAGATCGCTACCGGAGCGATGATGTGGATCGCAATCGCCGGCCTGATCATCAACCTAATTTCGATGCGCCTTCTGGCATCTGCGAGCAACGAAAGCCTCAACGTCAAAGGAGCCTACCTCGAAGTTTGGAGCGACATGCTCGGCTCGCTTGGCGTAATCATCGCGGCACTTATCATCCGCTTCACCGGCTGGACCTGGGTCGACACGATTGTCGCTGTGGCGATCGGCCTTTGGGTTCTGCCGCGGACGTGGCAGTTGCTTCGCGAAAGCCTGGGGATCCTCATGGAGGGTGTCCCGAGGGGGCTCGACGTTACGGCAATCGAGGCCACCATCCTCGGAGTAGATGGCGTGACGGACGTTCATGACTTGCACGTGTGGGCTGTCAGCAGTGGCAGTAACGTGATGACGTCGCACGTAGTGGTTCGGGATTCTGCAGATGGGGATGCTGTGTTGGCGGCCGTCGTGGATGCTGTCAGCGATGCATTCGAAATCCATCACTGCACCATCCAGATCGAGCGGGCAGCTTTCCACGAGAGCGTTCCCTCACCCTCGCACTGACCGATCGGTAAACACCATGCAAACACATCACCCTCCTGGCTGAGGGTGATGTTGCAAAAAAAATGCGGTGAGGGATGCCGTAAACGGCAGGAGCGCTTCAAGGGGGTTGGTGAATGGCTTCGCCTGCCCTCGTCAACAACCTCCAGAAGGCTCAGCGATGGCCTGGATCATCACGAAGTACCTACTCACTGCCGGTATAGTGATTCTCGTGTCAGAGCTGGCGAAACGCAGCGACAAGCTGGGCGGCTTGGTCGCCGCCCTACCCTTGGTCACGGTCGTGACGTTGGTCTGGCTCTATTTAGAGAACCAGAGCATGGAGAAGATCTCCAACCATGCTTGGTACACGTTCTGGTACGTGCTTCCGACCCTGCCGATGTTTATTGCTTTTCCATTGCTGCTACCTAAGCTCGGCTTTTGGCCGACACTGATCAGCAGCATCCTCATCACAATGGCCAGCTTCGGAGGCTTCGCCATACTGCTGCGCCGGTTCGGCATTGAGCTTCTATGATCCGGTGGCCGCAGGGATCATCTTGATGAGTCTTAACGGCTATTAACACACTCGCCCTTCACCAGGTAGCGAACCATGTGCAGTTCGCCTTTCGAGTCTTCGTAGGTCATCATGCTTCTTACATTACCGCAGTACCGCACATTGGGTGATACATACACCAACTTACCAACGTCCAGGTCCATGCCATAGGCGTAGTCTTCTAGTTGAGGCATGGGCTTTTTTACGCGTTGAGCATAATCCGCTGTAGCCTCTCTAGCAGTACGCTCGATGTGTTTATTGATCTCCATACCGCTTTGGGCATTGGCTGTTAGTGATGTAAAGAGCATAAACACGGCGATCGCTGATACAGTAGTGTTCATAAGAAGTCCCTTAATAAAAAAGCGCCCGTAGGGGGGCGCTAAAATTCACCTACCAAAGGAGCGTATGGTTTACAGGTGAATGCACTGGCGCGAACAACTGCTCGGTGCTCTTGCCAAGCTGCTTTGAAATGAGACAATTTCCAAAGCAGCGATGCCTCTTCCGCTGCCCTTAAACTAGCAAAGGAGGCTAACACCAAGATGATCGTGCAATTACAATTTGGACATGTAATAGATTGTAAGATAATTATTCGAGAGAATATCGAGCCGCCACGTGAACTAATTTGCAGAAAGGCGCTGCGGTTTGCGGCCGTGCATGGGGTCTGCCTGCGTGGCGCCCTCGATCCAAGGCCAGTACCAGTCCTTGCAAGCTAACGACCGAAATGCTGCCTGTCCTGGCCGATTCCACCTGCCAGGCGAATCTGTCATACACCGCCGCAGGCCCCAGAATCCGCTATGCTTAGGGGTGGAGCCTGCATGACTGTCAGAAATCTTGCGGCTACATTACAAATTTGTAGGATTTCGCCGCGGCCAGCTTCTTCGCGTTAAGATTCAAGCGTCCTCAGGTGACCCGGCGTATGGACAGAGGTAGCGACTACCACATGCCATACCCTCAGCCAAACTTTCGAACAGCCTGCAACCATAATCTTGGCGGATTAGGCCAACTCCTTCCTCACACCTTGAGATAAGTTATGCGCGTTCTAGTTGTGGAAGACGAAATTAAAACTGCCGAATATCTTCAGCAGGGCCTATCCGAAAGCGGGTATGTCGTAGATATCGTGCACAACGGTGTAGATGCTCTGCACTTGTTCAACACTAATGTCTATTCGTTGGTCCTCCTGGACGTGAACCTCCCGGGTATCGACGGCTGGGACCTGCTGGAAACCATCCGTAAGACCAGCCGGGTCCGCATCATCATGCTGACCGCCCGCGGACGCATCAATGACAAGCTCAAGGGCTTGGACGGCGGCGCGGATGACTACCTTGTGAAGCCATTCGAATTCCCTGAGCTGCTTGCTCGCATCCGTTCGCTGCAACGCCGTGGTGATGAGTTAGTCGAGAAGAGCTCGCTGAAAATTGCCGATCTGGAACTCGACTCCGTCCGCCATCGCGTCTTCCGCGGTGGCACACGCATCGATCTCACCACCAAGGAATTTGCGCTTCTGCACCTGCTCATGAGCCGAACGGGCGAAGCGCTGACTCGCTCTCAGATCATCTCGTTGGTCTGGGATATGAATTTCGATTGCGACACCAATGTCATCGATGTAGCCATCCGGCGCTTGCGCTCGAAGATCGATGACCCGTTTGAAACCAAGCTCATTCACACGCTTCGTGGCGTTGGGTACGTTTTTGAGGAACGCGCATGAGGCCATTCAGCCTGGCTGCAAAGCTGGGGTTAAAAGTTGGGTTGATGAGCGCAGCGTTGCTGCTTCTGTTCGCCACCTTTGGCTATCTGATGGTAGGCAAGGCTCTGGAAAGAAATGCCAGAGCAGACCTGGAAGTAAAGATGGCGGGGATGGCTCACAACCTGTCCACCATCCCGGACATCTCCGGCGTCAACGCGGATGCGCATCAGCTTGTCGATTTGGTCATGGGCCACAACAACCTGTATGTGAGCATATTCGATACCTCACAGAATCAGACTCCCCTGCTCTCGATTGGCTCGAAACAGGTCAATCTGGAGGTGCACAAGTTTCAGCCGGCGGCCCAGCCCAAAGAGCACGAATGGCGTGATACGCAGGACCGTCCTCTGCTGAGTGCTTCTCGAATCATGCGTTTGGGCGATGGAACAGAGGTCAGCGTCTATATGACCATGGACCAGTCATCCAGTGAGGCGCTGCTCGATGCGTTGCTGACCTGGGCCTTGATGATGTCCCCCGTCATCCTCGCACTGATCTTGGCCATTGGCTGGTGGACTGTGCGCAGAGGCCTGCTACCACTGACCAAGTTCCTCAAGATCGCCTCGAAAATCTCAACCGAGAGCCTCGACCATCGCCTTCCAACTGATGGGATGCCGGCAGAACTCAAAATGCTCGCCGACGGCATCAACATCATGCTGGCTCGCCTGGATGATGGGGTTCAGCAGCTCTCGCAGTTTTCTGACGACCTTGCTCACGAACTTCGAGCACCGCTTTCCAACCTGATGGGCAAGGCCCAGGTTGCCTTGACCAGAGAACGATCGCTTTCCGAGTACCGGGAGGTTCTGGAGTCGTGCACAGAAGAGCTGGACCGCATGAGCCGCATGGTTTCCGACATGCTGTTCTTGGCCCAGGTCAGTCATCCAGCATCAATGGTGGAGTTCGAATCCGTCTCCTTGGTCGACGAGGTTCAGCGAGTGTGCGATCTCTTCAGCATTTCAGCAGAAGAAGGCGAGATTCAGCTGCAGATCTCCGGCAGTGATGACGTGGTGCGCGGGAATCGCCTGATGGTTCAACGTGCCGTCTCGAATCTGGTCTCGAACGCGATCCGTTACTGCCCTCGCGGCCGCACGGTCTACGTTAAGGTGCAGCATAGTGCGAGCGGTACGACGTTGAGTGTCGGCAACCCCGGCCGTGGTATTGCCAAGGAACACCACGCGCACTTGTTTGAGCGGTTCTACCGTGTGGACAAGAGCCGAGCACGGAGCGAAGGCGGTACCGGTCTTGGCTTGGCCATTGTGCAGTCGATCATGAGTCTGCACCAGGGATCGGCGAGCGTGGAGGTGACCGAAGAAAACTTCACCTGGTTCCACCTTCACTTTCCGGAAGCCCAGCAAATGCAGCCGGCAATGACCGCCGCTTAAATTGCGCAGACACGATTAGGCCCGTCAATCGACGGGCCTTTTGTTTGCCTCAATGCATCAGTGCCGAAGGACCACAGGGTCCATGGGCGACCGCAGAATCACCGACTTAATAATCTTCTGTTCGTCAGGATTGGCGTTTTTCCACAGGTGTGAGAAGTACTGAGCATTCACTTTCTCTTGAGCACTTACGCTGCCGGCGGCATCGATCAGGCGCATGGTCGAGTAGACACAGATCAGCGCCAGAATGAAGAACGCCGTGGCGACCACCATCACATAACGCTTGGCCAGCACCGGTGCCCGCTTGAGCTCCTGGATAGAGGCGTCCGCCGCCTTTGTCGCTGCTGTAAGCTCCGAGATCAGTGGCTGGATGGCGGTGTCGACTCCGCGGCATGCAGCTGAATACGCTGATGCAGCGGCGCGCAAGGCAACCTCCTCCGCGTTCGACCAAGCCTTCTCCGCCTTTCGCACCTCCTCCTGAATCTGCCGGCCGACAGCGTCCACCTGCTCCACCAGTTCGTTCGACCTCTCCAGAACAGCGCTGGAGGTGCGCGTCTGCGAGGTCAGCTCATCGAGCTGGACAGTGAGTTTTTCAGTGCAGCGGCGAAAGTCACCGATAGCAACTGCCCAGGGCTCTATGTCATTCATGGCTATCTCCTAGGGCGGCCAACAACGCCGCGCTGAATTAACGCGCTAGATATCAAAATTGTAATTTAAGAGAAAATTCGAAGTCGCCCTCGACAGTGCCGAGATAGACATGATCCTTCCAGATTTGAAGATTTAACGCATCCTATCTGCAGCCAAAATTACGGAATTGTAATTATTGACTCACCTTGTCGTTAGCTTCGCGTTCCTAAACTACAAACCAACAAAGGCCGCTAATCAGGTTGGCCTAGTATGAACCGAGGTTCACAATGAAATTTGTCAAATCTATCGCTATTGGCAGCCTGCTGCTGGGTCTCATGGGTACCGCTTACGCTGAAGGCGGCTTCGAGCGAACGAAACAGTTCAACGAGAACTTCCGAACCGAACAGGCTCGCCTATGGAGCGATGACTCTTCGGACCAGAACAAACAACAAGTCGCTCAAGAGCAAAAGAAAGAAAGCAAGGATGGTAAGGAACAAGCCGACAATTAATCGGCGGTTAAATAGGACTTCAAATGACGAAAGAAATCGACAAAAAAGCCAGGGTAAAACCTGGCTTTTTTGTGCTTGGAATTTAGCCTTCGTTCTTGCGAGGCGTTTCCGCATTGCTTTCTCCGGCCAGACCCTCGGCACCTTGTGCGGGGCGTTTCCAATGGCACAGCAGGAGCTGGCTGGCGTTCGCTTCGGTGATCGATGTGCAAGCTAGATCAGCGGGCAGACCATCCTTGCTGTCTCGCAAGCGCCTGGACAGATAGAACGAGCCATCCCGCGGCCACTTGGCAGGATCCTTGATGTTCTCGGACTTCCCGCTGCTGTAAAACTCCGACGAGTATGAGCGGCGGCCAGGATAGATCAGGGGAGCGGAATGAGCAGACTGCACATTGAGCCAGGCTTGAACCACATCCCGCTGATTCTGAGGGCGCTCCTCTAGTACCCCGGCGTAGATGATGCCCGCACCGATGATTGGCAACACCAATGCGCTCGCAGCGGCAGCCCAGGTGGTCTTCGGGCCAACTTCGCTGACCCGTGCAGACAGCAGCAATGCCCACGCTGGCAGCGCGGGTAGCAGGTAGGTCCACAGAATGTTGCCTGCAAATGTGAAGAAGACCGGTGTCGCCAAGGCCCACAGCCAGAGGTAGGCTTTGAAGCGCTGCATCGATCCACGCTTGCGGATCAACAGTGGTAGAAACAAGGCCCATGGCAGTAGCGACAATCCGAGCTGGATCCAGATGCTGCCGTACGGCTTGGCATGAGCACTACCATAGAGGTCCCCTGCCCAGTTACTGACGACGTAGCGGCTCCAGTGCTCACCAACGAAGAAGTACTCCATGAAGCCGGGCGTTTTCATCTCGGCCGCGACATACCATGGCACGGATATACCGAACATGAGTACAAGGCCGCTAATCCAGGGAAGCCTCAGTACCCGTCCCCATTCCTTGTAGATAACGAACCAGGCGAATGCCGGCGCCCCCATAAGCACCAGGGTCAGCGGCCCTTTGGCAAGCAAGCCCAGCCCGAGACCTGCGAACATCAGGTAGGCATCCGCCTTGCTGGCGCACTTCATCCAACGCCAGAAACCGTAGCTGGCCAGCAGAATCGAGAACGACAAAACAGGGTCAGTCAGCACAACACCGCTGGAGACCAGGCCAAGTGTGGTGCTGGAAAAAATAATGGCAGCCCAGATGCCGGCGTTACGAGAAATCTGCTGCGTGCCGAGTTTGATGATGATGAAACAGCTTGCCAGGTGGAGTAGCCACGCTGGGAAGCGCGCAGCGAACTCGTTAACGCCGAAGACCGTCATGCTCGCGGCCTGGGTCCAGAAGGACAACGGAGGCTTGCCCCAGAACGGTACCCCGTAGTCGAACATGGGCGTGATCCAGTCATTCAACTCGACCATCTTGCGAGCCATTTCAGCGTAACGGGCCTCAGATGTGTCCATCAGCGGGTAGATGCCCAGCCCCACCAAACGCAATAGCAAAATCGAACCCAGGACCCACCACAGCGTCCTCTCGTTCTTCAGGTTCAGCATTTCTTACCCTCGATCGAAGCCATCGAAGGGTGGAGTGACACGGGATCTGCCTTGTTGCTGTGCTTCAGGAAATAGAGAGGCCGGCGCTTCACTTCCGCGAGTGTCACGCCCAGGTACTCCCCCACCATGGCGACACCGACGCACATGAATGAAGCCATTCCGACGATCAGGTGATGGATGTCGAAACTGCCTGCCACAAGCGACGCAAGCATGTAGCAGATGCTGGAGACGAAAAGACCGAAACTGATGAGGCTGAAAATGCGCAGTGGTTTGCGAGAGAAGCTGACGATGCTCTCGATGGCCAGATTGAACAGGCCAGCTGCATTCCATTTGGTGCTCCCGGCATGGCGAACAGTGCGATTGTAGGGCAGTTCGATGGTACGAAAGCCTACCCAGCCGATCATGCCTTTGAGAATCCTGGAGCGTTCATCCAGGGCCCGCAGGGCTGCCAGCGGCGCAGGCCCAATCAATCGGAAATCGCTGACATCGGCCGGCATGTCCACCTTCTCCACCAGGCGCTGCATGACCCAGTAGTAAGCCCGGGCACTCATGCGCTTGAACCACGAATCACCGATTCTCAGGTTGCGCTGCATGTTCACCACGTCGTAGCCGCGTTGCCAGTAGTCCACCATGGCCGCGATGAGCTCTGGTGGATCCTGCAGGTCGACATCAATGAAGATCAGCGCACTGCCACGGGCATGGTCTATCCCGGCGCTCAGTGCAGCCTCTTTGCCGAAGTTGCGACTCAGGGACAGGCAACGTACAGATGACCCATCCTGATAGTGGCGAAGAATGTCGGCCGTCCGGTCATTACTGCCGTCGTCGACATAGAGGATTTCGCAGGAGACGGGTAAGCGCTTCACCACGCGGGTGATTCGCTGGTGGAACTCGGGGATGGTTTCCTCTTCCTGGAAGCAAGGGACCACGATGGTTAACAAGGGATCAGGGCGCTCGGGAAAGCGATGTAATGTCTGCATGATTGAATGTCCAAAAACGATGTGCAATGAATCCAAGTGCAGTGAGGCTTAAGGTCACTACGACTTGGGAGATGAGCGGTGACAGATTCGACTTGATGAGGAACCACATACCCACGCCATTGCCGAAGTTTGTGGTTAACGCGACCAGTGCAAACCTGACAGGCTGAAACTTACGAGAGCCATCTGCCACAAAACAGAGCGCCCTATTTCCAATGAAGCTCGCGATTGCGCCAACCATGCCGCCACAGATACTGGCCAGTAACGGAGTAACGAATTCTGTCGTAACCAGCAATAGGAACACCGCATAATGGACTCCCGTTGCTATGAAGCCGATCCCCAGATAACGAATCAGTAAGGTAGTAAGAGGTGGGGTTTGATTTTCCATGCCCAAAGCCTATGGAGGCAAAGGTGAAAAAATAGTGAACTAAATGTAAATGCGTAATTAGCCGAATCTATATATGGTAAGTAACAAGTCGGCGCACTAGGCTAGCACGCTACAATATCAGAGGGATTGCCTGAAAATTACGCTTTCGAAATAAAAGCCTTCCGATAACGCATGCATGACCCGTGGATTACAATGTTGACAAGATAAGGAAACACCGGGTGGCATTGAGATAGATTCCCCGAATTAAGGGGGACCTAATGGTTACACAAAATGAAACATATACAAGCACCGTTGTTCCTTACAGCCCTGACATATTGGATGATTTGCCAATTGATGATCAGCTGGCCGTAGAGTTTTTCGCAACAGCACGTTGTGCCAGTTTCAAACAGGCTGCCCGAGGGCTCAATGTGCCAGTGGTAGGCCTGCGGAAACGCTTGGAGAAACTGGAAGAGCACATTGGTGCTCCCGTGTTTGTCTACAAACACAACAAGCTTGCCCTGACCCGCACAGGCGAGAGGGTCAGCCATTACCTGTGCCAGCTCTTCGGCCCAGACGGCCTTGGCAAGTCCGGTGAAAAGGAAGTCCCCAGGCTTACCATCGCGATCACAGAGCCAGTGCTGAACGACCGTAAACCGCGATCTAGTCGCCTACGTGCGTGATCATGCCGAAATGCAGCTGGAAATCCATTCAGAATGCACAACGCAGATGCTTTCTGAGTGTGAAGTCGATGTGGGTATCGCTTTGGTGAGCCCAGATGATAAAGGCGCGCTTGATCGCCATCCTACGTATAGGTTTGAACGGCTTGGCCGGATTGGGCACGCCCTGTTCATTTCCAGCCGCTATTCAAGAAGCGTCACCCTTCCAGTGGAGAGCTTGGATTTGCACAACTTCATGCTCGTTGTCCCTTGGGATGAAGAGATCTTGGCGGGCTCACGAAAGTGGGCATCGATAATGGCTGAGCATCAGGGCGGTACCACTCGGGTCAAGAGCTACAACCTATCACGAGGCCTTGTCGTTGGCGGTGCGTGTATTGGAGTGCTGCCCGACTACAGCCGAAAACTGGAGAGAAATATCCTACCCGTGCCGGGTTTCCTGGACGACCTGGAGGAGAAAGATGTCTATCTTGTTATCAAAACGAAGCTTGTCCGCAATCCGCAGGTTTTGGAAATTCGAAGATTGATCAAGAAGAGCTTCTTTGATAAGAAGGACTGGCTTGTTCGGTAACAGTTTTGTTAGGTTTGAAACTCCTCCGTTAACACTACAGAAACACAACTGTCATATTCGCTTGCAACCTAGTCAGAGTGCTTAGAACAAAGGCATCTTGTTACAGCAGGTGACAACCGTGGCCTGCTCCCATCTGCAAGATAAATTTAGGCCGGCGCAGGGCGAAATATAACGTCGGTAGCTAAGCACTTAACATACGAGAGGCAAGCAATGATCCGTTCTTCGAACATGCGGGAAAAGCTGTTGGCTGCCGCAATAATAGGCACATTTTCCTCGCAAGCATTCTCCGGAACAGTAACCACTGACGGAGCTGACATCGTTCTGAAGACCAAGGGCGGTCTTGAAGTATCGACTTCTGACAAGGAATTCAGTTTCAAACTGGGCGGCCGAGTTCAGGCCGACTACGGCCGTTTCGATGGTGTCTTCACCAAGAATGGCGATACCGCTGACGCAGGCTACTTCCGTCGCGCCTACCTTGAGCTCGGTGGCGTGCTGTACCGCGACTGGAAGTATCAGCTCAACTACGACCTTTCCCGCAACACGGGCAACGACTCCGACGGCTACTTCGACGAAGCCAGCCTGACCTACACGGGTTTCAAGCCGGTGCAACTGCGCTTTGGCCGTTTCTACACCGACTTCGGTCTTGAGAAAGCCACCAGTTCGAAGTGGACCACCGCCATGGAGCGGAACCTCTCGTACGACCTGGCGGACTGGATCAACGACAACGCCGGCATGGGTGTTCAAGCCACCAGCACCATCGCTGACATGGCTTATGTTTCCGGTAGCGTTTTCAGCGAAACCAATAACAACTCGGATGGCGACAGCACCAAGCGCTACAACGTACGTGGCGTGTTCGCACCGCTGCACAGTGATGGCAACGTCCTGCACGTCGGTGCTCAGTACGCTTACCGCGACCTCAAAAACAGTGCGGTCGATACCCGGATTCGTTCGCGTCTGGGCGTCCGCGGTGTAGATACCAATGGCGGCGGCGATGCCGGCACCAACGGCAACCGCATGCTGTTTGGCGGTGCTGCTGCACAAGATGGCCTGTGGAAGGACGACTCGGTCTGGGGTCTCGAAGGTGCCTGGGCCACCGGCCCGTTCTCGGTTCAAGCGGAATACCTTCGCCGCAAGCTGAAAGCTGACCAGGCCAACAACGACATGAAGGCCTCCGGTTACTACGCCCAGATGGCTTACACCCTGACCGGCGAGCCGCGTATCTACAAGCTCGATGGTGCCAAGTTCGACACTATCAAACCAGAGAACAAGGAACTGGGGGCCTGGGAAGTCTTCTACCGCTTTGACGATATCAAGGTCGAAGACGGCAACCTGGTCACCGCGGCGGACCAATCGAACGAGCGCAAGGCCAAGAGCCACACGGTGGGTGTGAACTGGTACGTCAACGAGGCGGTGAAAGTCAGTGCCAACTACATCAACGTGCGCACCGACAACAACGAGAACACCGTGGGCGACGACAGCGGCAATGCCATCGTGACCCGCCTGCAATACGTCTTCTGATCCCTCTCATCAGTCTGACGTGAGAAAGCCGGAAGCGCTCAACGTGCTTCCGGCTTTCCTGTTTCTGGAGGTGATCAAGCATGGAGCGCCCTCCTCCTACCTGCTTTCGCTTACCGATGACCGCTCTTGCCAAAGCTCGGCGAATCTGATGTGATTGCCGCGTCGGGCTTTGCATGGTGGCCGTGCAAGCAAATCAAACCTGACTCCTATTCATGATTGAACCTGATTCGACGTCCAGCTTCGCGTCTAACGGCCCTACAAGCGCAGCTACCCCAACGTCGCTCATTAGGGGATAGTCATGCCTGCAAAAAAGCTGCTTCAACCTCTCGCTGCTCAGCTGCACGCCTCGTTCTCGGCTTCTGGCCGCCCGTACTCTCATCTGCACCTCCACCAGCTGTTCCACGCGGCCATCGGCTCCGTTGCACCGCAAGTTGCCATCCAAGACAAGCTGCCAATTCAGGTCTGTCGTGACAACGAGACACGGCAGTACAACCTCTACGCGGCGGTCGAGCGGGCGAAAACGTGCTTAGGATTGACCGATCTTCAAGCAGTCGGTGTGGCTGAAGAAGTCATTGAGGTGCTACGAACTGCGGGAATCGGCGTGAACCAGGTTCGCCTGCTCCTTGACCCCTCCTTCAGCTCGAAGACTCGCAAAAAGGCCTTCAAGGCTCTCTGCAAGAACCTGGATCTGAACGAGCTAGGCGATCGCTTCGTCCCCAAGACTGCCACGTTGGCCATCGCTGCTGGTATTGCGCCGCCTCCCAAAATGTCGTGGAAGGATCGCTTCGCCCTGGCTGCAAATTCCCCCATGCGGGGGCCAAGCGAGCTCATCAGCATGGTCAACCGGGATGAGTGTTATCTGTGGGTATTCCCACCGACTGACCATCATGCGACGGCTCCAGCGACGCATGACCGTTTCTTTGGTGAAAAGACCCACCCGAGCGCAGAAATGGGCATGGGGTTCAGCATCATCGATTCCGGCTGGACCCGCCCCAAGTACCCGCTATCCAGGCAGTCACAAGAGACCTTCATCCAGTATTCGCTTTCTGCGCCGATGTGGTCCTGGCGCGCACAAAGTGACACCTGGCGCCTGGGAAACATCCTGCGTTCAAGAATCCTTGACGGGGCTCCTTGGCATAACGAGCCTCTGAGTGACGTGCTTCCGAGCGGCCTTAAATCCCTGCCCCGGATCTATGGGTGCGAAACCTGCCGAACGCTGTTCATTGAGAATCACAGCGACTACCCGGATGTACCCACTCAGTGCCAATGCGGTGAGGCGAGCAGCACGGGTGACCAAAACGAGTCATCTGCTCTCAATAGCTGATTTTCCTTACGGTGGCGGGCTGAGCCCCCCGTTAGGGATTGGCTATGGGAGCGGGATTCGCTCACCCCAAACCTGAAGGCGCCGCCACCTAACCGAGCGATATGAGCTGAATGCTCGCGGAGTAGATATGCAAAAGAGTAAAAACAAACAGGACACCCTGGCGGCGATCAATGCGCTTGTCGAGATTGCGTATGATCAGGGATTTGCGGACGGACACGGAGTCGGCAATCAAGTCGGTTTCGTAGCCGGTGTCATGAGCCTCAAAGCTGCATTGGCCTGCGGCTTACGGCATGGCTCACCTGAGTGCGGAAAGGCCCTTGAAAGCCTCAAGCGCATCGGGATCGACGAGTGAGAGAAAAGTACGGGTCGTGCGCTGATCGCGCACGACCCGTACTTCTACTTCAGGTCATTTCCCTGCTTAGCTTCATGATTGAAGCTCAGGGATCAGGTGCTTCTGCGGTAGGCCAACAGGCGCAAGGCGTTGAAGACGACCAACAGTGTGGAGCCCTCATGGATCGCAACAGCGGCACCAATGCTCAAGCCCATGATGGTGGACGGAACCAGGATGGCCACAATCCCCAAGCTGACGAACAGATTCTGGTGGATGATCGATCGCGTGTGACGGCTCAGCCCCACCGCAAATGGGAGTTGCCTGATGTCGTCAGCCATAAGCGCGATATCAGCCGTTTCCAGGGCAACATCAGATCCAGCAGCCCCCATTGCGATACCAACGCTCGAACTGGCCATGGCAGGGGCATCATTGACGCCGTCACCCACCATGGCCACCTTGGCGCTAAGGCGCAGGTTTTTGATGGCCTTGACCTTGTCTTCCGGCATCAGGTCTCCCCACGCTTCATCTAAGCCAACTTGTTTGGCTACAGCCTCTGCAACGCGGTTGTGGTCTCCAGAAATCATGACCATGCGTTCGATGCCCATCTCTCTAAGCTTCTGGAGTGCCTCTTTGGCCCCCTCCCGGGGTGTGTCCAATAGCCCGATAGCGCCCAGATCCTTGTCAGCACGCCGTACCACCATGGTGGTACGGCCTGACTGACGTAGACGCTCCGCAGCCTCCAGGGCTGCCTTGCTGAGTGCGGGAATACCATTGGTACCGAACATCTCGACCTTGCCAATCCAGACGAACTGCCCATCAAGCTCAGCACGCACGCCGCGGCCAATCATGTTGCTCATGTTCTTGGCTTGGAATCGGCACCGTGTGCCAATCATCTCTTCACCGTCACGCACAATTGCCGCAGCCAGCGGATGGTCGCTCATCGACTCCACAGCGATGGCGACGTTTAGCAGATCCTCGATCTGCGTGCCGCCTATGGGTATTACATCGGTGATACGTGGGCGCCCTTCGGTCAGGGTACCGGTCTTGTCGAATGCCATGGCATTCAATGATCCAAGCTCTTCAAGTGGCGCACCGCCCTTGATCAGCACGCCACCTCGGGCTGCCCTGGCGATGCCAGAGAGAATGGCGCTTGGTGTAGCGATCGCGAGCGCGCAGGGGCTGGCTGCAACCAGTACGGCCATCGCCCGGTAGAACGAGTCACGGAACGGCTCGTCAAGGAAAATGCCGGCAAATAGCAGCCCGACTACCAGCAGTAAAACCAACGGGACGAATATGCGTTGGAAGCGGTCCGTGAATCGCTGGGTCGGTGACTTCCTGACTTCGGCTTCACTGACCATCTTGATGACCCGCGCCAAGGTACTCTCCGTAGAGCGCCGGGTTACCTCAACCTCGATGAGCGTTTCGCCATTGATGGTACCGGCGAAGACTTTCGAGGCTGCATCCACTGCATCTGGCTTGCTGCGTGCGAGTTCGGCATCAGGAACAGGTTGCTTGTCCACGGGGACGCTCTCACCGGTTACTGGCGCCTGGTTGATACTTGAGGAGCCTACGACTACAAAACCATCGGCCGGCAGGCGGTCATTGGGGCGCACGATGACAACGTCACCGGGAACCAGCAGCTCCACGGGCATCTCCACCGTGCCATTTGCTCTGCGTACGATCGCGGTGGCTGGTGCGAGCTTGGACAGTGCCTCAATCGCTTTCTTGGCCCGCCCCATCGCGTAGCTTTCAAGGGAATGCCCCAGACTGAACAGGAACAGCAGCAGAGCCCCCTCCGCCCAGGCGCCGATGCTCGCGGCACCGACTGCGGCGAGAAGCATCAGCGAGTCGATCTCGAAGCGTTTCTGACGGATGTTGGTAACCGCTTCCTTAGTGGTGAACCATCCACCGAACACGTAGGCCGACACGTACAGAATCAGAGGCAGACGATCAATCAGGCCAAGTTTTCCTGCGAGAGCTCCGGCACCCAGGAGAGCACCACAGATCAGCGCGAAAATCAGCTCTGTGTTCATTCCAAAAATGCCGCCATGCTCATGGCTATGACCTTCATGCCCGGCTTGGTCATCAGGGCGTTCAAGCAAACTCTTCATAACTCGTCCCTTCTGGGGTCAAGGCTTCCAATTGCCCTCTGCAGTTGGGGAGCCGTCTCTGTTGGTTGGCTAAGATCTATTGCACGGTTTGCCCGAGCCCAGGCGTTAACATTTCGAAGCTATGGGGTATCGGGCGTAATAAAAAATGCCAGGCACTGCCTGGCATTTATGAATTCTCTAATTGTTCTGTTCAAATCGTTTACTACTTGTTGTTGATGCATTGCGAATACATCGAGTAACGAACAGTCTTGAGCGTGCCCTGGGAGTCCTCGAAGGTCATCAACCGTGGATAGACCTGGCAGGTACGGGGGTCCTGCGACTGACGTACGAATTTCGCAACGTCTATCTTCATGCCATATTTGTAATCCTGAATCTCTGGCATTGGCTTGCCATTTTTCTCCGCGTACTTGGCCACTGCGGTCTGGTGTTCCTTGGTGTATTGAAGCTGCTTGCTCTCGGAGAAAGTGTTGGCCTGCGAAGCCACCGAGAAAACAACAAGTGCAGCAGCGATAATTAGCTTTTTCATAAAACCCTCTCAATTTCAAAACTTCTCGGGCGTAACCTTAGCAATGCATAGGCATCACCGGCATGACGAGAAACTTACAATTTTGAAAGGTAAGTGCATCTACTTCACTTTAAACAAAAAAGCCCACAACACGTGTTGTGGGCTTCTCTTTAGCGGAGGCTGTTAGCTAACCACTTCGGCCTCGTCGCCGTCTTCATCCTTGCGGTGTGCCCAGTGATACAGGGCAGGCAGTACCAGCAAGGTCAGTGCGGTGGAGGACAGGATCCCGCCAATCACCACCGTCGCCAATGGCCGCTGAACTTCGGCACCGGTGCCGGTGGCCAAAGCCATCGGGATGAAGCCCAGGGACGCTACCAAGGCTGTCATCAGAACAGGTCGCAGACGGGTCAATGCACCTTCATCGACTGCCTGTCTGAGCGTTCGTCCCTCCTCCCTTAGCCCGCGGATGAAGGCAATCATCACCAGGCCGTTCAGTACTGCAACGCCGGACAGTGCAATGAAGCCGACACCTGCCGAGATCGACAGTGGGATGTCCCGCAGCCACAACGCCACAACACCACCGGTGAGTGCGAATGGAATACCGGTGAAGACCAGCATGCCGTCCTTCAGGTTGTTGAACATCAGGAACAACAAGGTCATGACCAGCAGCAAGGCGACTGGAACAACGATCTGCAGGCGTTTGGCAGCCGACTGCAGCTGCTCGAACTGGCCCCCCCAAGTCGTCCAGTAGCCCGCAGGGATTTGCACCTTCTTGTCCAGCGATGCGGTCGCCTCCTCAACGAAGGACCCCAGATCGCGGCCTCGAACGTTGGCGCTGACGATAACCAGACGTTTGCCGTTCTCGCGGCTGATTTGGTTCGGGCCCAGTTGCAGGTCCAGATTGGCGACCTGGGACAGCGGGATGAAGCCGATCTGATTGGCACCCTGTGCCGCATTGGCAGGTACCGGGATCAGCAAGCTGGACATACCCGCTACGTCGGTGCGAACGGTCTCTGGTAGGCGTACTACCATGTCGAACCGACGGTCGCCCTCATACAGCGTGCCGGCCTGACGGCCACCCACGGCGATAGCGATCGAGTTCTGAACATCCGCGATGTTCAGGCCGTAGCGTGCTGCTTTTTCGCGGTCAATGTTGATGGTCAGCACCGGCAGGCCGGATGTCTGCTCAACTTTCACTTCCGATGAGCCCGGGACCGCTTTGAGCGCTGCCGCGATCTTGTTGGCGGTGTTGTTGAGCACGTCCATGTCATCGCCGAAGACTTTCACAGCGACGTCACTACGCACGCCCGAAATCAGCTCGTTGAAACGCAGTTGGATTGGCTGCGACAACTCGTAGTTGCTTCCTGGAACACCCGCTGCGGCCTTCTGCACTTCAGCAATCAGCTCATCACGAGGCTTCTTCGGGTTAGGCCACTGATCCTGAGGCTTGAGCATGATGTAGGCGTCAGAGGCGTTCGGCGGCATCGGGTCAGATGCAATTTCTGCGGTACCCGAGCGTGCGAACATCCGCTCAACTTCAGGCACCTGCGCAATCACCGCTTTCTCCAGACGCTGCTGCATCTCGACAGATTGAGTGAGGCTCGTTCCAGGCACACGCATGGCCTGCATCGCAAAGTCACCCTCACTGAGGCTTGGGATGAACTCGCTACCCATACGACTTGCCAGCAAACCACTGAGCACGACCAAGGCTACTGCGGCCGAGAAAGCGATGTTCCGATGTCCCAGCACCCATTGCAGAACCGGTTCATAGCGCAGTCGAGCTGTGCGCATGACCACGCCTTCCTCTTCCTTCACCTTGCCAGTGACGAACATGGCAATAGCTGCAGGAACAAAGGTAACGGACAGGACCATTGCACCCAGCAGCGCCATCACAACGGTGAAGGCCATCGGGTGGAACATTTTGCCTTCGACGCCGGTGAGGGCGAAGATCGGCAGGTACACCACCATGATGATCAGCTGACCGAAGATCAGCGGCCGGCGAGCTTCTCGCGCCGCGGCAAAGACCTCGTGGAAGCGTTCGGTTTTGGTGAGCATGCGGCCATGCTTATGTTGCGCATGAGCCAGTCGACGGATCGCGTTTTCTACAATAACCACGGCACCGTCGACGATGATGCCGAAGTCGAGTGCCCCCAAACTCATTAAGTTGGCACTGACCTTGTTGTTGAACATGCCTGTGAAGGTGAACAGCATGGACAGCGGAATCACCATCGCGGTGATCAGAGCCGCACGGATGTTGCCGAGGAACAGGAACAGAATGGCGATAACCAGGATCGCGCCTTCCACCAGGTTCTTCTTCACCGTCGCGATGGCTTTTTCAACCAGGTTGGTACGGTCGTAAACAGTCACAGCCACCACGCCCTTTGGCAGGGTGCGGTTGATGTCCGCCAATTTGGCGGCGACAGCTTGAGATACGGTGCGGCTGTTTTCACCAATCAGCATGAACACGGTACCGAGCACGACTTCGCGGCCGTTCTCAGTAGCAGCACCTGTACGGAGCTCTTTACCGATGCTGACGTCAGCAACGCTGCTGATGCGAATCGGTGCACCATCCACACTGGTGATCACGATGTTGGCGATGTCTTCGATATTGCCTACCTGACCCGGTGCACGGATGAGCAACTGTTCACCATTACGCTCGATGTAGCCGGCACCGACGTTGGCGTTGTTACTTTCCAACGCTGCGACCAGGTCATTGAGTGTCAGCTTGTAGGTAGCCAGGCGCTTTGGATCCGGCGCAACCAGGAACTGCTTGGCATAACCGCCGATGGTATTGATCTCGGCCACACCCGGGACGTTACGCAGCTGAGGCTTGATGATCCAGTCCTGGATCACGCGCAGGTCGGTCGGGGTGTACGGCGTACCGTCCTCTTTGACCGCGCCATCTTCGGCTTCAACAGTCCACAGGAAGATCTCGCCGAGGCCGGTAGATACCGGACCCATGACGGCCTCTACACCTTCTGGCAGCTGTTCCTTCGCAACCTGCAGCCGCTCGTTGATCAACTGGCGGGCAAAGAAGATGTCAGTGCCATCCTTGAAGATCACGGTGACCTGAGACAGGCCAGAGCGAGACAGGGAACGGGTCTGCTGAAGGCCCGGGAGACCGGCCATGGCCGTTTCAACTGGAAACGTGATCCGTTGTTCGGTTTCCAAGGGCGAGTAACCAGGCGCTGCAGTGTTGATCTGCACCTGGACGTTGGTGATATCGGGTACCGCATCGATGGGCAGCTTTTGATAGCTGTAGATACCGATACCCGCCATGATCAGAACGGCGATCATTACTACGATGCGCTGCTCGATGGCGAATCTGATGATACGTTCAAACATGAGAAATCATCCTGTCAGTTCGCATCAGTGACCGTGTTCGGCAGAAGCTTTGCCGAGCTCGGACTTGAGTGTGAAGCTGCCACTGGTTGCTACCTGGGCGCCGGCTTCAATACCGTCGATGATTTCCACGTACCCATTGTCGCGGCGACCCAGTTTTACCGGGCGGGTGTCAAAGCCATCTGGGGTGCGTACGAATACCGAAGGTTTGTCTTCAACGGTCTGCACAGCGTGCTCAGGGACCGCTACGGCAACTCGATCGGTCTGGGAGGTGACCGCAATGTTTACGAACAGGCCTGGACGCCAGGCGCCGTTGGGGTTGGTCAAGGTGACGCGGACAGTAGCTGCACGGTTTTGCTCGCCCAGCAGGCTGCCGACATAACCCACCTTCCCTTCGACCTCGACGTTCATGTCAGGCGAAGAGACTTTCACTGCACGGCCAGTCGTGACCTTGCCCAGATCTGTCGGCGGAACTGCGAAGGTCGCCCAGACCTGATTCAGGTCGGAAAGGATGAAGGCGTTGGTCGCCTCGCTGACGACTTCGCCGACGGTCAGGTGTTTCTCCACTACCACGGCGTCGAAGGGAGCGCGGAGCTCGTAACGATTACCGCCAACGGAGTTAACCGAGGCACCGATTGCGCCGACCTTCTGCTTGGCGTTGGCCAAGGAGATCTCCGCTTCTTGCAGCGCTTGGCGTGCTTGGAGGTAGTCTTGCTCTGCAGAGATCTTGTCCTGCCACAGTTGCTTCTCACGTTCGAAGGTCACACGCGCCAGTTCGACGCGACGCTGTGCGGCCTGTTGTTCGCTGCGCAGGTCAGAGATCTGCTGGCTGGCGATTACCGCGAGGACTTGCCCTTTCTTGACCGTCTCGCCCAGGTTGGCCTGGACAGCCTCAACAACGCCAGGAACACGAGGAACCACGTGGGCAGTACGATCTTCGTCGAAGCGAATTTCGCCAGGGAAGCTCACGACGGTACCGAGGTCACGAGGCGCTGCAGCTTCCAGGGCAACACCAGCGGCCTTGATCTGTTCAGCGCTGAGCGTCAGCTTGCCCTCTTCTTCACCGCCCTCTTCGCTGTGGCCTTCTTCACCATGGCCCTCATCACCTTCCTCTTTGGCGGCAGATGCGGCTTTCTTTTCGTCGCCATGGCCATCGTTAGCGCCATGCTCGGCAGTACTGGCGGCCTGCTGTCCGGAACTGTTGTTCCAGGCAAGGCTGCCAAATCCGAGGGCTGCCACAGCGGCTACCGCGAGGGCGATCTTGCGTTTGTTATCCATTGCTACTCCTGCTGATCGTAGGCACCGGCTTGTTCAAGGCTGTGTGCCGAAGAAAATGTTTGGCCCGTTCAGCGAGTGCCGGCGGTTGAGCCGACTTCGCCATAAACCCTTTCCACCTGCGCACGCGCATTGGTCGCCGCTGCCAACGATTCGAGGTATTGGCCACGAGCGACGATCAAGGTGCGCTGGGCATCCAGCACTTCGATGAAACCGAATTTGCCCATCTCGAAGCCGCGGGTTGCGGTCTCTACGGCTTGTTGGGCTGAAGGCAGAATGGTCTTGTCGTAGGACTCGACCTCCTGCATGGCGGTGGACCATTGGTTCAACGCGGTTTGGGTTTCGGTGCGCAGGCGCAGCTCAACAGCATTGCGCTGGTCCCGGGCCTGATCTGCACGACGAGAAGCGGAAAGAATGTTGCCCTGGTTACGATCGAACAGCGGCAAAGGGATAGACAGGCCCACAGTGTTGACCCGCTCGCGCACAGAGCGGTCGTACTGGCTACCTACACTGACAGTAAGGTTCGGGATACGCTGAGCTTTCTCTGAGCCGAGCGAGGCATCGCTCTTGTCTATCTGCACCACGGCCTGACGCATTTCTGCTGTTTGGTCGAGCTTAGCCAGCAGATCTTCAGTGCGAGGTGGCAAGCCCGGGGAGAGGGTTGGCGATTCGAGTCGATCAAACACGGTGACTGAGCTCCCGGTAATTTGAGCGAGCTGTTGGTAAGCGGTCGCTTTTTCCGTTTCTGCACGTCGAACTTGCAGCTGGGCTTCGGCCAGTTGCACTTGAGCGCGGGTCGCCTCCACTGGGGACGACTTACCTGCGCGAACACGGCCATCGACGATGCGAAGACCGCGCTCAGTCAGTTCGAGAGATTGCTTGGCCAGGTCGAGACCTGTCTGGGCCCGCAACGCGGCGTAAAAGGCTTGGACGACATCTGCACGCAGGCCGTTAACGCGACGGTCTAACTCAAGCTGTGCGGCGGTCTGCCCGTATGTGGCGACGTCAACACGAGCCCCCCGCTTACCGCCCAGCTCAAGGGTCTGGCTGAGAGAGACAGTCGTCTGGCTGGTGTTACGACGGGTGTCTTCCACGTCATACGAGATTGTGGGGTTGGGGATAAGCCCGGCCTGCTTGCGAGCACCATCAGCGATCCCAATTTCTTGCCTGGCCGCGGCCAGGTCTGGGTTGGCATCCATGGCCGTCGAAAGCGCCTGGGGCAAGCTGATGCTTTGGGCAAGGGCTGCAGGCGCCATCAACCCAGAGATGACTGCACAGAGTGCAGCGATCTTCCAGGGCGAGACGGGGGTCTTGGGTAAGACATTGCGGTTATACCGGGGCACTTTGATGGTCCTCGTGCACAAACTTCGATAAAGCTTGGCGAGAACGCCGAAACAGCTGCCAAGCCCCACTTGATTAGGTGATGGCACTCTAATGAGCGGTAGCTATCAGAGGGGTGGCTAGAAAATTACAATTTCGTAAGAAAGCTTTGTGATGCCCGTAAATACTGGGAAACCCAACCCGACACGATGATTTCGATACAAGCAACAGAGATGGCAAACACGCGGTGCGAAGGTGCCGAATAACAGGTAGATGACGAAATTGTAATTGTCCTATCACCCTCCCGTTATCTTCGGCCTGCAAATATGAGCTCGCGCTACGCTAGGCGCGCCGCCGGGTCAGAACAACTAACGACACCCGCGCCGGTAAACATAATAAAAACTGCCGTGAATCAAAGGAGCATCGGATGAAAATCAAAGTACCACTGTATTTGGCGGCAGTTTCTGCGCTGTCTGGAAGCTATGCTATTTCGGCACAAGCTGAAGACAAGCCAGAAGGCTTCATTGAAGGCAGCAGCCTTACAGTGTTGAACCGTAACTTCTACTTCAACCGTGATAACCGCGACAGCACCGCCCCCACTTACAACAGTGGCAAGGGCAATACGAACGGCTACTCCGAAGCCTGGGCGCACGCGATCATCAGCAAATTCAACTCCGGGTTTACCCAAGGTACCGTTGGCTTTGGCGTTGATGCCTTTGCCATGATCGGCCTCAAGCTCGACACCGGTGATGGGCGCAACGGCGGCCGTAGCTCCTTCGACGTGCTGCCCGTTGATAACAAGGGTGAAGCTCGCGACGAATACACCAAGGTCGGCGGCGCAGCCAAAGTCCGCTTGTTCGATACCATCGTGAAAGTGGGTGATGTCTTCCCATCGACCCCGGTCGTCGCATCGGGTGACTCTCGCCTGCTGCCAGAGAGTTTCCGCGGTGTGACCGTTGAGAACACCAGCATCCAGGGCCTTACCCTCCAGGGTGGTCGTCTGCATGCGATGAGCCAGCCGGTCTCAAGCAACCTGAACGACAACTTCGTGACGTTCTACGGCGGCCCGGTCAACTCGCCATGGATCGGTTACGGTGGCGGTGACTACTCGATCAACGACAACTGGACTGTGAGCGTCTACGCCAGCCAGCTGAAAGACGTCTGGAATCAGTACTACGCCGGCACAAGCGTGGTTTACCCGCTGAGCGACGATCTGGCGCTGATCGGTGGCTTCAACTACTACAAAGCCGTAGATGAAGGTAAGAAGCGCCTGGGTGAATTCGACAACAACATCTGGAGTGCCAAGGTCGGTGTGCGTTACGGTGCCCACACCCTGGCCCTGTCGCATCAGCGCAACAACGGCGACGACGATTTCGACTACCTGCGTCAGTCGGACTCGATTTTCGTCGACAACTCCATCCAGTACAGCGACTTCAACTCGCCGAAAGAGCGTTCCTGGATGCTGCGCTATGACCTGAACTTCACCAGCTACGGCATTCCAGGCCTGACGTTCATGACGCGCTACGCCAGAGGCTCGGGTGCGGATTACTCGAACGCTAACCAGTTCTACATGCGCACCGACGACAACGGCAACCCGCTCGACAATCAGAAGCGTTGGGAGCGTGACGTCGAAGTCAAATACGTTGTCCAAACCGGTCCGGCAAAAGATCTGTCCTTCCGGTTGCGCCAGGCAACCACGCGTGCCACTGCTTTCGAATCGGATCTGGATGAAACTCGTGTAATCATCGAGTACCCGCTTTCGATTCTGTAATTCGCTAACTGGGCCAGTTATCCATTGGCGGGTCCTGTTAGTAAAACGAGCATTACGCATTCACCTTGAGTGGCTTAAGTGCTCCTTTGGTAAAAGGTGGATATTTGGCGCCCATTGGGCGCCTTTTTTTTGCCTAAAATTCAAGTAGGCGTTCGATTGTACGCATCGCATGCCGGTGAAGTTCATGACTACACCAATGACCAGTCTCTTCAATGTGAGCGACCTCGCCGTCATCTGAGCGGAACGAAGCCAGCACAAAGAAGAAAATAACCCAATACTTCATAAGGTCAAATCACCTGCTGGAGAGAGGGCCCGCAACTGTCAAACCCAAACCGCGACAAGATATACCGCCAGACTATCAACTGTATTACCTAGAAATTACAAATCCGTCATTTGAGCCCCGGCACGCTCATTTTGATTTACCATCCCTTTCAATAATGCCGGCGCGCGTGCGCGGTTAATTGCTCAGTGATATCGAGACAAAATCCCATGCGAATTCTGGTAATTGAGGATGAAGTAAAAACTGCGGAGTATGTGCGTCAAGGTCTGACGGAATGTGGCTATGTCGTAGATTGCGTCCACACCGGGTCAGATGGATTATTCTTGGCTAAGCAGCACGAATATGAGCTGATTATCCTGGATATAAATCTGCCAGAGATGGACGGTTGGCAGGTCCTTGAGTTGTTGCGTCGTAAAAACTGCCCTTCCCGTATCATGATGCTGACGGCGAGAAGCCGGCTGGCGGATAAGGTCCGGGGGCTGGAGAACGGAGCAGATGACTACCTGATCAAGCCATTTGAGTTCCCTGAGCTGCTGGCCCGGGTTCGCGCCTTGATGCGCAGGTCAGATCACCCTGCATCCGTAGAGGTCATTCGCGTCGCTGACCTGGAGCTTGATCAGAGCCGGCACAGGGCATTCAGGGACGGTCAGCGCATTGACCTGACCACGAAAGAATTCGCGTTACTGCATTACCTGATGCGTAATACCGGTGTGGTGCTGAGCCGCACCCAAATTATTTCGCAGGTTTGGGATATGAATTTTGACTGCGACACAAACGTTGTAGAGGTGTCGATTCGAAGACTCAGAGCCAAGATAGATGACCCTTTCGAGACCAAACTGATACATACGCTTCGGGGCGTAGGGTATGTGCTTGAAAAACGATAGTTGCCAAGCTCTCTAGTACCGAAAATCCGCTACATGCTCCCGTCGCTTGCGAACTTGAGGTTTCTGTTTACGATCCGCGGCGCTGATTCCTCACTCAACAAATGAGGTAGGCTGTACATGAGGTATAGCATTGATTATCAGCAGGTTTCGCAAGGACAATCCGATGCCAGCATTGATGCCTGTCCAGCTGACATTGTCTTCAACAGCGACCATGGCCTAGCTCTTATCCCGTGCGTTGGCGATGTTATCAACCTCCCCTCTACGGCGGTCAAAGAAGGGGTTTGCGGCATCGTTAGATCAAGGATTTTCAATTATCTCAGAGGTCCTGAAGAGCTGTACTGTCACGTCAATATTCTCGTTGAGGAGGCGGACATCAATTTCGAAAGTCTCATCTCGGAATACATGCGCAATCAGTCACGTGCTCGCTCGCCTTCTTCATAAAGTCGAAGGCGGGCCAGTCCATTAATGGTTGTGTATGGGTGAGGGTTCAGCAGAGCGAGCGCCTACTGAGCACCAGAGATGAATAGTCACAGCCTAGTGGTTTAACGCGGTACTGCTGGTGTACGCAGGGCCGGACTCATTGTTTTTTGAATGGCGCATTGCAGCACATAGAAATATAAAACCCCGGAAGCAAATACGATTGCGGACAGATAAGCAAACTCAGAGTCTAAAACCCCGGAAACCATATACAATTTAATCGTGATAGAACCCATAATAATTCCGGTACAGTACATGACGCCTGTGAACTGATTGCCCAAAAAACTCAGTATGCCGCTGAAGGCATTGTTCGCACTCAACAGCATTGCTTTCAGTATCGTCCAGCCGAGAACTGGCAGAAAAGCCTTGATCATGAAGGCGAATAACATCGACGATGCAAACAGTTTTATCGGGGTTTCTGCCCACGGCTTGATGGTGCCGTCTACTTCAACGCCGGTATACAAGATGATATTCAGAATAATCGCCATAAGGGTGCATATGCCGAGGCGTATCATTTCCCGCTTAAGCGGGGCCATCATTATCACTGCGTGAATCTTGTTTCCAAAGTATCGTTTTAGTCCTTGGATCGACATTTTTCTTCCTATGCTCTCGGGTATGACGCTGTTGTAGCGTTGTATGACGGTCATGCTTTTACCCGAAGAGAGGTGACGCTTCAACGGTCCTGAATTGCGCAGGGGATCTCATGTCCTTCCCCTGGCTGGGTAGCTTGCTGAGAAATTCTCATCTACCTGCGTGGCAACGATGCGGCCACCCCGCCGCCGTCAGAGCTCTGGAGGACTGGCTGCTGTCAGCAACTCATCGAGTGACGGAACCTTAGCGTTTGCACTGAGGACGAGTGTTCTGGATCGGAGTATGGATACATCAAAGAAAGATTCGCACTCGACTCTTCCGTTTACTTCTCTCCAGTGGGTGACTTCTGGTATCAACTCATTAGGCACCGGGTATAGTGCCATAGGGTTATGGAATACCTCCACTTCAGCAGACCACGGCTCGTAGCCATATTGCGGCCAGAGCTGACCGTAGTCGCTGGACGCTACATCCAACAGAAATGGGATACCTCGTGATGCTCCCGGAGAACGGTCGAAAAACTCACCAAACCGCAAGTATCGGTACCCGTCTAGATGAGCTCCACCTGAGATCGGCACTCGGCTGAGCTTTGGCACTGTGCAGGCATTGGTGAAAATGACCGCTGAAAGATGGGCATTTTCCATTAGCGTAAATAGGCCGTTGGGGCGCCCTGATAGCAGAGATGTCTCTTCCTCCACAGTTATCAGGTGCGTACCACGATGCGCAGATGAGTGAACTGCAAAGCCATAGAGATAGCTGATGAGCGACTCCCTGCTCCACAGCATTGAACTGGGCGCATGGAAATCGGCTAAGGCCAGAATGAGCGGCTTACCCTCCACGTGCGGTAGGGATTCGTAACGCTTGTCCAATTTGTTTTGGATGGTCCTCGCAAACCTTTCTGCAGCCGCTCCTAAGAAACGCTCATGTCGGTCAGCGGGTGGGGGGACCGGCGAGGCGCCAAAATGCTCATACCGCTCTTCCGGGTTGGCTGTCACTGCTTCAACCCAGGCCTCATCTCCCAGCCTATTCTCGATGTGAAAATCGGGTGATTCTTTAGGCTGGGTGACCAAGAGTCCCTGTTCACGAAAAATCGCTAATAGGTGGGCTTCCCAGAGGCGGGTGTGAAAATTCTCAGTCTGGCAATCGGGAACCCAATTTCTGTCTGGGGATGGCAGTGCGAGATACAGTTGATTCAGCGCCCACGCCCCAATACGGCGGCTTGGATCAAATAGTGATTTGAACACCACGCTTGGTGTGCGCTTACCCATTCTGCTTAGAGGAGCACGTCGTCGTTCACCTGAAGGGAGTGGAAGCGGATGGGCTTGGGTATAGAGAAAATGGCTGATTGAGGCGCGGGCTTCGGACTCGCCAGTGGTGCACTCACCATGGCTGAGGAGCACCCACACGCTATCGACACGACGCCGCAAGGTGACAATTCCGAAGCTGCCGGAATTGATATTTCGGGTTAGAGCGGCACAAGAAATTCCGTCCTCACTAAGCCATGCCCCTACTGGCGGGCTGTCCCCAAACCCCAACCCTCGTGGAAGCGACAAAGCGATTAGATCGAACATCGGCGCAGCAATTTCTTTCATTCGCTGATCTCGGCAGTCGTCAAAATGCATTCCATCAATGCCTCGGAGCGTGCCCGCCGGCGATGGCATCGGTGGAGGTACCTATTGAAGAAGGGGGCTTTGCTCCACCAGGACGTCTCGGTTGGTGAAGATGGTCTCAATGGTTGCAGCCTCGGCAGCCACATGAGTCTTTCGCGTGATCTCTTCAAGGGCCAGTTCGAGCCGGTAGTCTTGGAAATACTCGTACAGCTTTTCAGAGCTCTCGGATATCTCCTCCCCACCATTTTTTGCGAACAAGATGTGGATGATCGCTGCGAGTGGGAGGGAGATGTCGAGATCCTTCTCTTCTGCATCTGACTCCGAGTTCAAACCGTCGAAATACCTCTCCAGATGATTCTGGAGCTCCTCAAGCCAGAACTGAGATAGGTTGCTAGGTAGGGAGCTTTCAGGCCCGGTCAGAAGGACTTCATCTCTGAATAGAGCCAGCAGATTGGGGTTTGCCATGGAGGACCTCACGATTAGATTTGAGAGCAACTGGTCAGCATAGTCCACCTCAAGATGACCACCTCCTTGACGCCCATCCTGGTGCTCCTGAGCATCAGACGAGTGAATCGCCCCGAAACCTGTAGATACAAAATGACCGCTTCTCGCCGTTAGCTGCCTTTCTTGAAGGACAGCTTTGGGTCGATAGCGGCCTTCGTGGAGGTTGGTGTCTACGGGGTCGGTTTAGTCATTCTGAATCTCCGGTTTCACCTCCGTGAGGCCGGCCATCGTCATGCATCAGATCTTGATTGACACGCGTGCCGCTTTGGATAGCCTTGCAATTGAGGGCTGCAACTGCGCATTTGTCGGGCCTGGGTACCAGCATGAGCCCCCGCAATTTTGGCAGCAGAGGAAGCTGGTTCCTCTGAAGTAGTGACGGCGGGCATTGCCAGTCGGATTCTGAACCCAAGGTCGCCAGACTAGGAGCTAAAGGATCGCTGCGACTACTCCTCATCCCTTACCGAAAAGTCACGCGTCGGTCGTAAACGGCCCTTTCCAGGCCAATCAACTTTTGTGATTGGTGAGTAGGGATTTCTCGGCTTTTCTGTGAAAAGCACCCCTTCATTTCACAAAAAAAATGGCGAAGATTCCAATTTCACGGGGTCTGGCCTATCACCTATTTTGTGAACCTACATCTGTGTAGGTTGTTACCTCAGTTGATCACTTTTTCACAAATAGATGATTGACTGACTCAAACGCAAAAAGGCCAATTCATTGAATTGGCCTTTTTTATTTTCAGTAATCTCAACTTCTGGCCTCTGCTTTCCAAATTGCGGTCTCCGGGCCCGGATCGCCCATCCTTCTCCAGACGCAATGTTGCGTTGGCCGCTATGCCAACTCTGGATGACCTCAGATGCCTGCGCCGATGAATCTTCTCCATTTCCTCTCTGAACCCAAGAACGTACAAGCAATCCCCCAACCTGCTGGCTTAAGGTTTCTAAACGGGTTAGGGACTCTGAGGAACAGAGTCCCGAGCGAGGTAACGGGGATGGATGTCAGGTCAGGAGTCAGCAAAAATGGAATCAGTAATACCTCGCAAGCGCGCAGCGATAATCGGATCGGGAAGCATAGGAATCGACCTGATGTACAAGGCGATGCGCTCTCATCATCTGGATCTCAGAATGGTGATCGGACGCAGCTCCAATAGCGAAGGCTTGGCTAGGGCCCGCGAATTGGGCATCGCTACTTCGTCAGATGGTATTGAGTTCCTGGCTCAACACGCCACTGAGCTCGATATTGTTTTCGACGCGACGTCTGCTCAATCGCACAGAATGAACGATCAGGTATTTCGCAGGGCTAACCTCCTGGCGATTGATATGACCCCGGCAAAGCTCGGCGCAATTTGCGTGCCTTCGATCAACCTCGACAGCATCGCCAGTGAACGCAACGTGAATCTGGTTACTTGTGGCGGCCAGGCGAGTATTCCGTTGGCGTACGCGATTGCTCAATCGTTCGAATCTCTGGAGTACATCGAAGTTGCTTCGACCATCGCATCGGACAGCGCCGGACTCGCGACGCGGGAAAACATTAATCAATACATTTTGACCACCGAGCAAGCGTTACGACACTTTAGCGGTGCGGGTTTGACCAAGGCAGTTCTGAACATCAATCCGGCCAAACCTGGCATCGACATGCAGACGACGGTATTTGCCAAGGGCCGTTACGAATGCATCGAGAAGGTGCGGGCTACTGTCAGGCAGATGGTTGCTCGTGTTCAACAATACGTGCCTGGCTATCATATGGTACTGGAACCAATCGAGTCGAAAGGCCACCTGGCAATGAGTGTAACGGTGCGCGGTAGCGGTGATTACCTTCCCGCCTATGCAGGCAACCTCGACATCATCAATTGTGCCGCGATTGCAGTAGCCGAATTCCACTCTGCCTGCTGGGAGCGTAGCGCCGCATGATTACCATTACTGATTGCACTTTGCGTGATGGCAACCATGCTGTCCGCCACCAACTCTCCAAAGAACAGATTCGCCTATATGCCGAGCAGGCCGACGCTGCAGGAATCGATGTAATTGAAGTGGGTCATGGCAACGGACTAGGCGGTTCTTCGGCCCTTCTGGGGCTGAGTAACATTGACGATCGGGAAATGCTTGAAACTGCCAGATCGGCCATCCAACACGGACGTCTGGGTATTCACTTCATCCCCGGGTTGGGTAAGTCGACTGATCTTGAAATGGCTATTGAAGTCGGTGTGGATATTTTCCGTATAGCCAGTCACTGCACGGAAGCCAACATTACCGCTCCCTATATCGAGTCGGTCAAGAATCAGGGCAAGACCGTCTACGGTGTCTTGATGATGAGTCATATGGCGGAACCAGATTTGCTGGCCGAGCAGGCGTCGCTCATGGCGAGCTATGGTGCCGATGCCGTTATCCTGATGGACAGTGCGGGTTACCTGACCCCTGATGATGTGCGCTGGCGAATTCAGGCTATACAGGAGCTTACCGACACCAAGCTTGGCTTCCACGCGCACAATAACCTCGGCATGGCGGTTGCAAACTCGCTCGCTGCTGTCGAGGAGGGTGCTCAACTGCTGGATGCTTGCATCAAGGGCTTTGGCGCAGGGGCTGGCAATACGCAGCTGGAGACTTTGATCGCCGTGCTGAATCGCTTGGGCTATCGGACCCAGTGTTCCTTCGAATCCATCGCCAGGCTGGCGCGCACCTCGGAACAGTATCTCGATTGCCTGACGCCGCACATTGGCGCGGCCAATATCGCTAGCGGAATTTACGGACTGTTCTCAGGGTTTGCTCCGCATATAAGGCGCGCCGCGGAACAGTTCAGCGTGGATGAATATCAGCTCTATCAATTGTTGGGTCAACGCAAGTTAGTGGCTGGACAGGAAGACATCATCGTCGAGACCGCGGCCAGACTTTCTACTGCCAGCTGACTTCATTTCAGGAATTAAGTCGATGTCTGTTACTGATAAGCAGGGTCTTCGCACGCCCATGATTCATGAAAAGGTAGCGTACTGGGCAACTGAAACACCTGGTGCGATTGCTGTACGCAGTGCCTATGAAACACTGACTTACGCGCAACTGGATCGCGAGACCAGCGCTTTGGCTCGCTATCTCGGTGAACAAGGAATACAAGCGGGAGACCTCGTCGGAATATTTCTTCAGCCCTCTGTCTCGACCCTGGTCTGCATTATTGGCATTCTCAAAAGCGGTGCCGCTTATGTACCACTGGATACCGCCAATCCCGCCTCCAGGCTGACTTTGATGATTCAGCAGTTGGCGAACCTCAAACTCATTTTTACATCCGAAAAGGCCGCTGGTCTGCTTCAGGACTTGCCGCTTACCGTCGTCGAGATCGAGTCCTTGCGCCAGGAACTGGCGGCAGCCCCTTGCGCCGCTGCGATGGTATCGCCTGCCCAGGAAGATGATCTTTGCTACACCGTATTCACGTCGGGCACCACAGGTATTCCGAAAGCAGTTGCGATCACCCATCGCAGCTGGGCGAATCTGATCAGTTGGCATGTTGCCGAATACCGCCTTGACCAAGAAGCCAACGGCCTCCTGGTATCGGCATTCGGTTTTGACATTTCCCAGCGCAGCCTGGTAACGCCTCTGTACAGCGGTGCGGCGATTTCACTCACGAGCAGTGCCATGTTCGACGGGTACGAGATCGTCGACCTCATTGAGCGTCACCAGATTCGCAGTATTCATCTGGCGCCAAGTTCTCTCTACGTAATCATCCAGGCCGGCCAGGCGGGTGATCGTCTCGCGACGCTACGGCATTTGTTCATCGGAGGTGAAGCACTGGCTGCCACCCGGGTGATGGAGTGGGCGCGGAAAAAAGGCTCAGCCTGCAAGCTGATTCACCAATATGGTGTCGCCGAGTGTACCGATGTGGCTACGTCCTATTCGATGTCCAACTACGAGTCCTATCTGGCTGAAGGCATTCCGATGGGAAGCCCCGTCGGTAACTGCCGGGTAGACATACTTGATGACGACGACCGACAGGTTTCGATCGGTGATATCGGTCAAATCGTGATCTCCGGCATTGGGGTAGGCAGAGGCTATCTGAACAACTCGACCCTGCAGGCAGAACGCTTTCGGGAAATATCCATCGATGGCGTCCTACAGCGGGCGTATTTCACCGGTGACTACGCTCGGCACCTGTCTGAGGACAAATCTGTGTGTCTGGGAAGACGGGATAACCAGATCAAGATCCGAGGGATGCTGGTGAATCTGTCCGAGATCGAGAACGGAGTTCGCAACGCCTTGCCAACTGCCGAGGACGCTATTGTCCTGAACACTCAAGCCGTACCTGACCAGGATCCCGAGCTGACTGCCTTCGTCGCGACCGCTGACGCACTTCCACCGATCCGCGATATCGGTCATCGGCTCGGGCGTCTTCTGCCCCGCCACATGCATCCGCGCCGCTATGTGGCGTGCAAACAGTTTCCCCTTACCCAGAACGGCAAGATTGATCGGCAGGCTCTGTTGAGCCTGGCCTGAACCAAGCGTACGCAACATCCAAAAAAGGAAGCATCACATGAGTCAGATGGATCAAAAAATATCTGCAACGACTGGATTACCTGCAAGCGCGGTGATCACTGATGACATTCAGAAGGATATTGAATTCTTCGAAAAGAATGGCTTCATTGGTCCGATCAAACTTTACGAACCGGATGAAGCGGCAGAAATCCTGCGCGCACTACGCGCTGCGAACCATGATCGTTCGCACATTCTTTACGACAACAACATGAACTATGACCGACATTTCGATATCCCCGAATTGTCCCGTCACATCATGCACCCAACAATTCTGAAGTACCTTCGCGGCATTCTGGGTGCCGATCTGCTGTGCTGGCGCTCGGAATGGTTCGCGAAGTTTCCTGGCGGCCGGGGTACCGAATGGCATCAGGTTCGTGACTACAGCTACACCGATGGCAATCCGCTCATTGTCCCGACTCAGACAGATTGGAATGCCTATATCGATCTGACGGTATGGACCGCGTTCACACCCGCGACGAAGGAGACTGCATGCATGCGTTTCCTGCCGGGATCGCACAAAAAGTATTACTACGACGAGAAGAAAAGCGTCTCTACGGGGCGTAACGGTGAATACCAGCACACCCAGACCGACACCGGATTCTTCGGTTACGACTTTTCCGAATTCAAGGTCGACCCATCCTGGGATCCTGAAAGTGCAAACCCGGTGGACATGGAGCTGCAAGCCGGCGAGTGCGTGATTTTCACGGCGTCCTGTGCACACGCTTCTCACGACAACACCACCGAACGGCAAACCCGCCTGGCCATTTCCGGTCGCTATGTTCCGACCCACGTGCGGGTTTATCCCGATCTGAAGACGTATAACGCGCACGGCGAAACATTCGACCTCGCCGACTACGCGACGGTGCTTGTCTCCGGTGAGGACACCTACGACCACAACAAAATTCGCAACGCCAATAACCGCGGGCAAGCGTTCTCGTTCTCTGCGAAAGAGGAGAAAACTCCATGCTGAACGCTATTCACAAGATCTGTGCAGACGTCCTGAACTATCCGCAGCTGAAAGTGGATGAGGACTTCTTCGACGTAGGTGGTCACTCCCTGATGATGGCCGAGATCCAACGCCAACTGCATGACGATCTGAAAGTTCACATCAACATGGAATCACTGTTCCGAAACTCCTCGGTTATCAAATTGAGTAAGGCCATTCAACCAACGCTGACCGAGCAAACGGCCTAACCCCGGGCCGGTCTGCGTCAGCTGCGTGGACCGGCTTAACTGGAGAAAAGATGATGAAAACCTTTGCATTGCTGGAGCAGCCACAAACCGGCGACGCTGCCGACTTGAGCTTCAAGCGCAGCTCGCTGTTCGCCGCGTTCATGAGCCGCGCAACCCAATGCGCGCCGGTCACCGCCGACAAGATCGAGGCGGGCCTGCAGCTGAACCGGCTGCTGGAAAACGGCCAAGTGCACTTCAATACACTCGAAGATGGTTCATTCGAAGCCTTCTATGGCCCATCCAGCGATGCCGCGGTGCAGATCTCGACCCAGATTCCATTTTGGTCGGAAAAGATCGTCGCGCGAATTCGAAAGAGTGTGCGTCAGTCCCAAGGCGCAATTTGTTCGCTGAAGCTGTTCGATTCGCAAGAGTCCATCGATGTATTCGTAACGGACTGGAGCTCCTGCACGGCAGCCTGCGCCATCGCCGTACACAAATATCACTGGTTCACACGACGGCTGACCGAACGCCCCGATGCTGACAACTATTTCACCGGTGCCTATGTCCGCAATCCATTGACTGGCGATCTGATGTCCGTGTGGGTCGCCGATTGGGTGAAACCCGACTTCGGTACGGGTGCCGTTCTGGTTAATCCTGCTCACAACAAGACTGATCTTGAGTTCGCCAGGCAGGTCGGTTTGCCGATTCGCTTTGCTCTTTCTCTTGATGCGCAGGTCGATGAGCACTCGATGCCAAACCCGCCGGTGCTGAAAGCTGGTTTCGCCATCCGCACCGGTTGGCTTGATGGCAAGCCCGCGATGGACGTCCACAACAACACGATCAACGTCCTTCTGCGCAAGGGTAGTGCCCGGTTGCATGAAGATAAACGCATACCTGGCGAAGTGATTGCCCGAATCGAGCAAACTTCACCAGACAGGGCTGAGCTGTATTGGAGTCCCCAATACGGGACTTTTCATCCGGACGCCACACAAGGATTACCCGTTCGGGTGGATTTCAGTCCGAGTTTTCAGGCTGCGGTGACCACGGTTACACACCGGCCGGATCATCTTCAGGTCGATGCGGCAATCCAGAAGAAAAACATAGGCGTGCTTGCCGGACTGATCTTTGATTTGGGTGGCCTGGAGGCGTTTGTCCCGCTGACGTTACTCGAGTCTGTCGAGTATGCCGGTAGCCGCAGCGATGGCGATCCAGCGGTGGATCTCGCGCTGTTGGTCGGCGAAGAACCTGAAAAGGTGTTGGTGATTCGCAAGGCGTTAATCGACCAGATCGACAGCTTCCTCAATGGTTGCCAGAAGCTTTCGACTCGTTTGGGAGAGAACGGCGCCCTGCCCCCCGCTCAAGTGACTACCGCGCTGACTCAGGGCGATCCCGTCTCGGCCTTCCGGACCTTCTACCAATGGCAAAAGCAGATGGTCGCTAATGACGAAGTCATTGATCAGTCTGCTTACACCTCGATTCTTTCTACATTTGGCCTTGAATCGGCCTGAAAACAAGAGATCACGACATGGAAATCTTCCTCTACGCGTTCAGCGTTATGTACAGCCCCGGCCCTGTCAATGTAATGGGCCTGAACGCCGGACTTACCGGACAGTTTCGCCGCACCGTCGGGTTTTTCATCGGCGTAGGCTGCGCGATGTTCGCGTTGTTCCTTATTTTTGGTTACACGGGCGAAGCGTTGATTTCTCGTTCTGTACTGCCCTATCTGGCGCTCATCGGGGGGCTTTACACCTTGTACCTGGCGTTCAAGGTGTTTACCTCAAAAGTGGTTTTGCCCGGGAAAACTGAAGACACACAGGCGGCGGATAAACCACTGACATTCTGGAACGGCTTTTTGATCCAGGCGTTGAATCCCAAAGGGATGATGGTGGTTCTGCCCATCACGACTGTGATGTTTCCGGCTGCCCATGTCACCGGTATCAGCATCGCGGTTGTATCGACCATGATCGCTTTGGGCGGCGCCGGCGCACCGGGAATTTACTCGTTGCTGGGTGCAGTGCTGGGCAAGCGAATCACCAAGGAGTCTTACTTCAATTTCTTCAATCGACTGATGGGCATCGCTCTGGCCATCTGCGCGGCCTTCATGCTCTACGACTTTTACGTTCATGCTCAAGGACTCTGACATGCACAAGCAACAGCCTGTGACCAATTGGGACACCGTCCCGGTAGAGCAGTTGAGCGACCTGATAGCCCGCCAGATCATCGGCGGTAATGAATTGATGATGGTCAAGCTGACAATGAAGGCCGGCGCCATCGTTAAGCATCACAGTCATCCCAACGAACAGATGACTTATATCCTCAAAGGCAAAATCCGCTTCACTTACGGACTGGAAATGGAACAAAGCACTATCTTGTGCGCGGGAGACGTTCTGCACTTTCCAGCCAATATTCCGCACGCTGCAGAGTGCCTGGAGGACACCGTCGACCTTGACGTGTTTACGCCGCCCCGTCGCGACTGGTTCGCAGCGAATGGCAATGCCTATTTCGAGCAGCCGGTCGAGGCGCACGATGAGTAGCCCATCCTCGACCAGATGGTTACAGAGAACCGTGCAGCCGACAGCTCAAAATCGATTGCTTTGTTTTCCGTTTGGCGGCGGTAGCGCTTCGTTCTACAGGGACTGGCAATCGCTACTAGGCCCGCAAATTGAAGTTTGCGCCATACAGCTTCCGGGACGGGAAGCACGTTTCGGCGAGTTGTTCATCACCGATATCAATGAACTTTTACCGCCATTGATGCAGGCTGCCAGCGATCTGTTTGATCTGCCATTGCACCTGTTCGGGTACAGCCTGGGAGCTGGCATCGCGCATAAATTCACCACTCACTGCGACAACCTTTATCCCGATGCGCAGATAGTCTCGCTTACGGCGTGTGCAAGTTCCGCAGCTCCCGCCGATCGACTGCATTCATCAACGATGACTGACGAGCAGTTCATGGACTACATCATGGGGCTCGGAGGCCTTCCTCATGAAGTTGCGGCAAACCCGGGCTTACGTGCGATTGCCCTGAGGACCCTGCGTAGCGACTTCGCCCTTTCAGAAAGCATCAATCTCGCTGACGCTGATCCGGTTTCGATACCCGTTCTTGCCATCGGCGGCGATGCCGACCCTTCTGTTCCGATCGCCGGTTTAAAAGCATGGTCCAGCAAAACCAAGGGGAATTGTTTCCAGCAAATGTTTCCCGGCGACCACTTTTTCGTTCGTCAGAACCTGCCGAAGGTCATGGACAGCCTGCGAAATTTTATCGCCTTGTAACTCAACGGATTGCCTTTGAAATGGATTTCATTCACGTGTTTCTCAACATCACCACAGGTGCATCGTTGATTTTGATGATGCCTGGCCCTACCAACACTTTGCTGATGACATCCGGTTACACCTGCGGCCCAGCCAGAACTTTGCCGCTGATCGCCACTGAAGCGTTGGGCTACAGCATTGCAATCAGCGCCTGGGGGTTCGTACTCATAGCGTTATCCGCACGGTACCCGGGTATGGGAACAGCCGTGAAGTTACTGTGCGCGGCTTACCTCGCTTACCTGGCTGCGCGCATTGCTACAACGAAGCTAATGGCGAGCGGGTCCCGCCGCCCGGCAGTGAGCCCAAAGTCACTGCTGACCGCCACGCTGCTTAATCCCAAGGCCCTCCTGTTTGCCTCTGTGGTATTCCCACGAGAAGTTTATGGAACGGCGCAACTCTATAGTTGGGCGCTGCTGTCCTTCGTCCTCATCGTGGTACCGATCGGGCTTGCCTGGGCCTGGCTGGGGCAGGTCGTGCGGACAGCACCGAGCCATGCCATGCAGCTCTGCGTGCCCAAGCTGATCGGGCTGTCACTGCTTTCGTTTTCCATTTACCTGACCTTATCGGCACTTGAATGAATACTGATGAAGCATTACGAGTGATCTTCCATTCCCACGGGTCGCCTTCCGTACTTGAGTACCAGTCTTCGACCGTCAACCCGTTGTGCCCGGGAGAAGTGAGAATCCGCAATCAGGCGATCGGTGTGAATTTTATCGACACCTATTTTCGCTCCGGCTTGTATCCCCCTCCGGCATTGCCCTCAGGATTGGGAACCGAGGGCGCCGGTACAGTGATCGAATGCGCAGAGGATGTGACGCACTTTCGGGTCGGGGACAGGGTTGCTTACGTTCAATCGTCGCTTGGTGCTTATGCTACGCAACTCTGTGTAGATCAAACCCGACTGGTTCACCTGCCGGACGATGTCAGTTTCACAACCGCCGCGGGCGGGTTGCTGAAGGGGCTTACAACGATCTGCCTGTTTAATAAGGTCAGTCAGCCGAAGAGCGGCGATACGGTTCTTTTTCATGCCGCAGCCGGCGGTGTGGGCTTGCTGGCATGCCAATACGCCAAGCGCAAAGGCATCCGCCTGATAGGCGTAGTCTCAACTGAAGCCAAGGCGCAATTGGCGCGTTCGGCGGGAGCCTGGGCGACGATCCTTGCTGGCGAAGACATCGCTCACCAGGCGCGGCAGTTAACAGGCGCTCAAGGGGCGAAATTCGTCTACGATTCAGTCGGACGCTCTACCTGGCAGGCCTCGCTGGACTCCACTGCTCCATGCGGACATCTCATCAGTTTTGGCAACTCATCAGGGCCCGTTGAAAACGTGGCGTTGGCGCAACTGGCCCGCGCTGGGTCACTTACGGTCAGTCGGCCCATATTGTTCGACTACATCAGCGATTCGGCGGTATTGCGAAGCCTTGCAGAAGAGTTTTTCCAATGCCTGCGTGAGGGTATGAAGGTTCGAGTGGGTACTACCTTTGCGCTTTCAGAAGCCGAGCGAGCACACGCGTTGTTGGAGAGTCGTAACACGACGGGGTCTATCGTACTCATACCTTAGGTTGAAGCTGCGGATGGGAAGTAGTCTGCTCTTCAAAAAAAGACAGCGCGGTGCTAGCTTCCTGAAAGCTGGAAACGCTTGTTTTCCTGCCAATCGTCAGACGTTAGACCATTCAGCTAAGGATCAGCACTATGTCAGGAATATTCAAAAGCCAGGTGAACCGGCCATGATTGAGCTTCCATCTCCAAAGGATTGGGTACGACATTCGCCTCACACCTCAAAACTCGAGCGGTTGGAAGCATTTTTCAGCGCCCATGGTTTTGACCCTCATCGGCATGACACTTACGCCATTGGCCGGACGCTGTCGGGCGTGCAAAGCTTTCGCTATCGTGGGGAAAATCGAAATAGCCTGCCAGGGGAAACCCTTGTCCTGCATCCCGATGAAGAGCATGACGGCCATGCCGGTAGCGATTCGGGGTTCCGTTATCGAATGCTCTATATCACCCCAGAGCTGGCTCAACAGGTACTGCACGGTAAGCCCCTGCCGTTCCTGAAAGGGGGCATTTCAAATGATCCGCGGTTCGCTGCTGCGACCGACAATATCCTCTCTGCGCTGGATGACCCCCTTGATCCGCTGGAGGAAGATGACGCTATCTTTCAACTCTTCACCACGCTGCAGGCTGTATGTGGCGAGCGTGCAGCTACAGGTGCCAGTTGTTTCACGGCGGCCGATAGAGCTCGTGAATACATGAACGATAATCTGCAGCAACCAGTCAGCCTGGATGATCTTGCCGAGTGTACTGGGCGAGACAAATGGAGTTTGTCCAAGGACTATCGGGTCTACTTCGGTACAAGTCCACACCGCTACCTGACAATGCGGCGACTGGATCGAGTAAAAGCCGCAATCTTTGCAGGTAGGTCGCTTGTGGAAGCCTCGGTTGAAGCAGGTTTTTTTGATCAAAGCCATATGACCAAGCAGTTCAAAAAAGCATTCGGAGTATCACCTGCGCGCTGGTGCCGCTCGAGGGACAGGGATCTGATTTGAGTAGGTTAGTCTGAGTGTGAGGGCACTGTGATTTTCTCGATCAGTTATTTCGCGAATACTCACGCAAAATGGTGACTGCACAAATTGCGAAATTGTTGCAGTTGCAGTTGCAGTTGCAGTTGCAGTTGCAGTTGCAGTTGCAGTCGCAGTCGCAGCCAGTGCCCCACAGCTTTTCCACTTCCTCTGGAATCAACCAGAATTTAAAAGTTCTCCTACACTTCGGTAATCGGGGGGCTTTGTCGCCGAGCGACGTCACTACTGCCAAAACAATATTCCTGCGGCGCGCAATGTATCGCGATGTAGAACTTCGCGGAGGAAAACGAAGATGCTAAAAAGTGTTATCCGAAGCTCACATATAAAGAGTGATTTCTTCTTTCTTGCATTGGCAATTGGCGTGGGTGGAACAGCGGGCTACATAGTCTCAGGATTTGCTCCCGTCACTGCCGTCCCCTTCACCCTGCTGGCCGTGGTGTTTCTCTATTACACATGGCGCAAGCCAATAAGCGTCCGGCCCGATTGATCTCGGCGTGCACAGTCAGTGCCTCGAAACCTTCTCCATGATTGATAAGCTTACCGGTCGTTGCCGCTTATTCATTCCCGGTTGCCACACTTTCCAACCGATACCCATACCCATAAATCGTCAGTAACTGCCAACCCCGATCCGCCGTAAGCCCCAGCTTGTTGCGCAGCCGGTAGATGTGCGTATCCAGCGGCCGCGAGGACGTCGTCTCTTCGTTCGGCCAGAAGCGTTCATACAGATAGTCCCGCGACAACGGCCGACCCAGATTGCTGAACAGACACCGCGCCAGCCGGTATTCGCGCTCAGTCATGAGGATCGGTTTGCCTTCCCGAGTGACGGTCAACTCGGCGTCGTCAAAAGCCAGATCGTGAAACGTCTGTACTTCTCCCGCCGCGTTGCGTGGCTGGCTATGCCGACGCAATACCGCTGCCACCCTCGCCTTCAACTCGTTGGGTCGAAACGGCTTGCTGACATAGTCGTCCGCTCCGGCATTCAAGGCTTGAACGATATCGTTCTCGCCGTCGCGGCTGGTGAGCATGATCGCCGCCGGTGGCGCGTCCATGTGTTCGCGGGTCCAGCGCAGCAGCGCCAGACCTGTGAGGTCGGGAAGTTGCCAGTCGAGGATCAGCAGGTCAAACGTCTCCCGGCGCAGATAGCGCAACAAGTCTTCGCCGCGCTCGAAGCTGTGCAGTGACCACGGCTGTTCTCCAGCCTCGGCCATTTGCTCCAGGGTCTGCTCGACCCGGCGCAGTTCGGCGGGTTCGTCGTCCAGTATGGCAACGCGCATCGGCGGTGTTCCTTGTCGCTGGGGCTGGGATGTCGACAATAACGACTCTACAGCCGCTATGAAAGAAGCGGCCCGTCGATGGTCGGTGTCCGCTATGATTCTTCGAGTCCGAGCCTCAGACCTGAGACCTATGAAATCATCCACCCTGCCCTGCCGTTTGCGCCATGCATAAGCCTCAACGTCGACCTGAAAGTCGTGTGCCGAGCCAGGTACAGCGGCTGTTCCGGCGGCTGGTTCAGGAATGGTTGTGGATAAGTCTGGTGCTGTTGCCGCTGACTGCCTTGCTGTCTTATCGCGCTCAGGTCAATCTGCACAATCCATCGCCGGTGCTCGGCGCGCTGTTGTCGGTGGTGATGGTCGCGTGTGTGCTGGGGTTATTGCTGTGGCGCCCGCGTTGGGCGCTGTGGGTGACCTTGATCGGCATGGCCTGTGCGCTGATTGGCAGCGCCCTGCTTGCCGAGATCCGTTACTGGTGGTCGCCCACGTCTGCGGCGTTGGGCATGTTGTTCGGTTACCTGATCTGGAACTGGCGGCGCTTAAGTGTCGTGCTGACCTACTTCGGCTGGGAGCTGGCACGTCTGGACAGCGAACCGAAAGTCTTCCCGGAGCGACGCCGGACCCGCTTCACCGGCGCTGACCGGTTGCAGGGCCAGATCATGGCGCTCGAACAAGCCATGAGCCGCACCCGCGATACCCGACGCTTCATTGCCGATGGCCTGGAATATCTGCCGGTGGCAACGCTGATCAGCGATCCGCAGGGCAAGATCCTGCTGGGCAATCGCAAGGCGCGCGAGTTGTTCGAAGATCCCTTGGTGGGCGATGACGTACTCGATCAACTGGCACGGCTCGGTTATCCGGAATTATCCACAGCCCCGCGACCGGCGCTGGCGACGCTGGCGCTGCTGGAATTTCGCGATCACAAGGAGCGCAGTCTGCGTCTCGAAAGAGCGGCGCTGCTGCCGGTGGACGGCGATACGCCGATTGGTTGGTTGCTCAGCCTGACGGACTTGAGTGCCGAACGTGCCGCCGAGGAACAACGCGGCGTTCTGCTGCGCTTTCTTTCCCATGACCTGCGCGCGCCTCATTCGGCCATCCTCGCTCTGCTCGATGTCCACCGTCACCAGGCGGGCGCCGATGCGCCTTTATTCGAGCAGATCGAGCGCCAGGTTCGTCGCGCGCTGGATCTGACCGATGGGTTTGTCCTGCTGGCACGGGCCGAGTCCGAAACCTATCAGTTCCGACCGACGCTGTTCGCGATGCTGGTATTGGACGTACTGGATCAAGCCCTGCCCATCGCACAGCAGAAAGGCATCGAGCTGCTCAATCATGTCGATGAAGAATGTCAGGAGCGGCTGCTTCTGGCCGATCAGGGTTTGCTGACGCGCGCGCTGTTCAACCTGCTGGAGAACGCAATCAAATACAGCCCGGCAGACAGCATTGTGCAACTGAAGGTCAGTTGTCACGGGCAGTGGCTGCGCTGCGAGTTGACGGATCAGGGCAAAGGAATTGCCGCCGATGAATTGCCTGACCTGTTCAGCCAGTATCGACGCTTCTCCTCGGCCCAGGGCATTGACGGCGTGGGCTTGGGTCTGTCGATGGTCAAGGCTGTTATTGATCATCATGGTGGCGTGATCGAGTGCCACAGCGTGGTTGATACGGGCACCACGTTCCGGATCGATTTGCCGCTGATTGCAGAATGAAGAGGCACAAAAAAACCGGCTATAACAGCCGGTTTTTTTACATCCGAATAAAACTTATGCACGGATTCAGCCTAACTTTTCGATTTAGAAATATAGAGAAAAATCAATAAGTTATGGAGCGATTGCGGCCAATTGCGACGAAAGCGTACACAGGTTATCCACAAAAATCAGACAGCCAGTCGATCGTTCGCGACCGGTGCCTGGGGCGCCGGGGGCAGTGAGCCCATTTCGCGTTGGGTTTTCTCGTTCCACGCTTGTACACGGTCATTCAGATCTGCAATGGCGCGCGGCCCGCTGCCTTCGGCGTACATCGGTTCGCCGATGACTACGGTGATCACTCCAGCCTGTTTGCCCCAGCCGATTTTCGGCCAGAATTTGCCGGCATTGTGTGCAATCGGCAGCACTGGAAGTGCCGCATTCACTGCCAATGCGCTGCCACTGCGGGAGAATTTGCCGACGGTACCGTAAGGGACTCGGGTGCCTTCCGGGAAAATCAGCACCCAGACGTTGTCCTTGAGCAGTTCGTCGCCTTTGGCCGCCACTTGTTTGAGTGCGGCTTTGGGGTTGTCGCGGTCGATGGCGATCGGGCGCAACATGGCCATGGCCCAGCCAAAGAACGGCACATAAAGCAATTCGCGCTTGAGCACTTGGCTCAATGGCGAGAAATAAGCGGAGAGAAAGAATGTCTCCCAAGTGCTCTGGTGGTTCGATTGAATCACGCAGGGCCGGTCTGGCACGTTTTGCGCGCCTTTGATTTCGTAGCGGATGCCCAGGAACACCTTGGTCAGCCACAGGGCGCAACGGCACCAATATACGTTGATGAAACGATAACGCGCCTTGAAGGACAGAAAAGGCGCGATGAAAAAGCTCAGGCTGCACCACAGCAACGCTGTTGTGCCCAGCAGCAGATAAAAAAGAAAAATTCTGAAGGCCCGCAGTATCGACATGGCGACGGTTACCGTTACGGGGCAATGCCCGACTGTTCAAGCGCACTCCCGAGCAATCCCTGGCCAGGAAATTCAGAAGTACTCTAGTTGTGGATAAGTTCTGCGGCAATCGCCGCCAGATCGTCAAAAATCAGTGTGCCAACCGGCAGGGTTTTGCCCTGAGTCTTTTCGCCTTTTCCGGTCTTCACCAAAACTGGCTGTGAATCGACGGCTTTGGCGGCCTCCAGGTCACCAAGGCTGTCGCCCACAAACCAGACGTTAGTCAACGGCACCGTGTAATGCGCGGCAATGGCTTTGAGCATTCCGGGTTTCGGTTTGCGGCAATCGCAACCTTCGTCCGGGCCATGCGGGCAGTACACGATCAAGCCAACTTCACCGCCCTGCTCCGCGACCAGCTCGCGCAGGCGCGCGTGCATGGCTTCGAGGGTGGCGAGGTCGTAATAGCCACGAGCAATGCCTGACTGGTTGGTGGCCACCGCCACCGTCCAGCCAGCCTTGCTCAACTGCGCGATCGCTTCGATCGAGCCGGGCAGCGGAATCCACTCCTCTACCGACTTGATATAGGCATCGGAGTCGTAATTGATCACCCCGTCTCGATCGAGAATCAGCAGTTTCAACAGCAGTCCCTCAACCCAGCAGCGAAATGTCGGCAACGCCGAGGAAAAGACCTCGCAGACGTGCCAGCAGCGCGTAACGGTTGGCCCGCACATTGGCGTCGTCGGCATTGACCATCACCGCGTCGAAGAACGCGTCGACCGGTTCGCGCAGTGCCGCCAGGCGCGCCAGCGATTCGTTGTACTGACGCGCCGCGGCCATTGGCTGAACCGCCTGATCCGCTTGCTGGATCGCCGAGTACAGCGAGAACTCGTTGGCGTTGTCGAAATACTTGGCCTCGACCACGGTCGGCACCGAGCCTTCGACTTTGCTCAGCAGGTTCGACACACGTTTGTTCACCGCCGCCAGCGCTGCTGCTTCCGGCAATTTGCGGAAGGCCTGCACCGCTTGTACACGCTGGTCGAAGTCCAGCGCCGAGCCTGGCTTCAGAGCACGCACCGACAGGTAAGTGGCGACGTCCACGCCTTCGTCTTCATAGCGCGCCCGCAGACGGTCGAAGATGAATTCCAGCACGGCTTCGTTGAGGCCGGCAGCCTTGACCTTGCCGCCGAACGCAGTCACGGCGAAAGCCACGGCGTCGTTCAGGTCGAGATCGAGTTTCTTTTCGATCAGGATACGCAGCACACCCAGCGCGGCACGACGCAGGGCATACGGGTCTTTGCTGCCGGTTGGCAGCATGCCGATACCGAAGATGCCGACCAGGGTGTCGAGCTTGTCGGCGATGGCCACAGCTGCACCGGTCAGGGTCGCCGGCAATTCGGCACCCGCACCGCGTGGCATGTACTGCTCGTTCAATGCCAGCGCGACGTCCTGCGGCTCGCCGTCATTGAGGGCGTAGTAGTAACCGGCGACGCCTTGCATCTCCGGGAACTCGCCGACCATTTCGGTGGCCAGGTCGCACTTCGACAGCAGGCCGGCGCGGGCCGCCCACGAGGCGTTGCCGCCGATGCGCGCGGCAATGTAGGCGGCCAGTTTGGAAACACGTTCGGCCTTGTCGTAGACGCTGCCGAGTTTTTCCTGGAACACCACGTTCTGCAGGCGCAGGTTGAAATTTTCGAGCTTCTGCTTCTTGTCCTGCTTGAAGAAGAACTCGGCGTCGGTCAGACGTGGGCGTACCACTTTCTCGTTACCGGCGATGATCTGCTGCGGGTCTTTGCTCTCGATGTTGGCCACGGTAATGAAACGTGGCAGCAACTTGCCGTCGGCATCCAGCAGGCAGAAGTACTTCTGGTTGTCCTGCATGGTGGTGATCAGCGCTTCCTGCGGTACGTCGAGGAAACGCTCCTCGAAGGAGCACACCAGCGGCACCGGCCATTCAACCAGCGCGGTCACTTCGTCGAGCAGCGCCGGCGGCACGATCGCGGTGCCTTCCTGACGGGTCGCCAGTTCTTCGGTGCGCTTGCTGATGATTTCGCGACGCTCGTTGGCATCGGCCAGTACGTAAGCGGCACGCAGGTCGGCGAGGTAGCTCGACGGCGAACCGATGCGTACGGCGTCCGGATGGTGGAAACGGTGACCGCGGGAATCACGGCCAGCCTTCTGCGCAAGGATCGTGCAGTCGATGACCTGATCACCGAGCAGCATCACCAGCCATTGGGTCGGACGCACGAATTCTTCCTTGCGCGCCCCCCAACGCATGCGTTTCGGGATCGGCAGGTCGTTCAACGAATCTTCGACGATGGTCGGCAGCAGGCTCGCGGTCGGCTTGCCGGCGATGTTCTGGCTGTAGCGCAGTTTCGGCCCGCTCTGATCGATTTCGCTCAGCTCGACGCCGCACTTCTTGGCAAAACCCAGGGCAGCCTGAGTCGGATTGCCGTCAGCGTCGAACGCGGCCTGACGTGGCGGGCCATCGAGGTTGATGCTGCGATCCGGCTGCTGAGTGGCCAGCGCAGTGATCAGCACGGCCAGACGACGTGGCGCGGCATAGACGGTTTTGCTTTCGTAGCTCAGGCCGGCGGCTTGCAGGCCCTTGTCGATACCGGCGAGGAACGCTTCAGCCAGAGTGTTCAGAGCTTTGGGTGGCAGTTCTTCGGTGCCCAGTTCAACCAGAAAATCTTGCGCACTCATTGTGCAGCCTCCAGCTTGGCCAGTACTTCGTCACGCAGGTCCGGGGTCGCCATCGGGAAGCCCAGCTTGGCGCGAGCCAGCAGATAGGCTTGCGCAACGGAACGCGCCAGGGTGCGCACGCGCAGAATATATTGCTGACGCGCAGTCACCGAGATCGCCCGGCGCGCATCCAGCAGGTTGAAGGTGTGCGACGCCTTCAGCACCATTTCATAGCTCGGCAACGGCAGCGGCTGGTCAAGCTCGATCAGGCGCTTGGCTTCGCTTTCATAGAAGTCGAACAGTTCGAACAGTTTGTCGACGTTGGCGTGTTCGAAGTTGTAGGTGGACTGCTCCACTTCGTTCTGGTGGAACACGTCGCCGTAAGTGACTTTGCCGAACGGGCCGTCAGCCCAGACCAGGTCGTACACCGAATCCACGCCTTGCAGGTACATCGCCAGTCGCTCGAGACCATAGGTGATCTCGCCGGTTACCGGGTAGCACTCGATGCCGCCCGCCTGCTGGAAGTAAGTGAACTGGGTGACTTCCATGCCGTTGAGCCAGACTTCCCAGCCCAGACCCCAGGCGCCGAGGGTCGGCGATTCCCAGTTGTCTTCGACGAAGCGGATGTCGTGCACCAGCGGGTCGAGGCCGACGTGCTTGAGCGAGCCCAGGTACAGTTCCTGGAAGTTGTCCGGGTTCGGCTTCAGAACCACCTGGAACTGGTAGTAGTGCTGCAGACGGTTCGGGTTTTCGCCGTAGCGGCCGTCAGTCGGACGGCGGCTTGGCAGCACGTACTCTGCGTTCCAGGTTTCCGGGCCGAAGGCGCGCAGGAAGGTCGCGGTGTGGAAAGTGCCGGCGCCTA
>NZ_JBITTW010000035.1:0-62417 GCF_044542195.1 Pseudomonas sp. NPDC079367 | reverse complement strand
GCCTCAGGCTGTGCGGTTTCGACCGTCGCCAGTTTGTGGAAGCGCATGGTCGAACCGTTGTTGATCATGAAGTGATCGCTGCCGTCGGTTTCGATCACGTCACCGAAAGGGGCGAAGGCTTCTTTGGTCAGCGGTTCAATCGTCAGTGTGCGCATGCTGTTCTTCTTATCCAAAATTCTGTGTTGTTCAACTTGTCAATGCGTCTTGCGCGACCCCGTAGGAGCTGGCGAAGCCTGCGATCTTTTGACTTTGTTTTTAAGATCAAAAGATCGCAGCCTGCGGCAGCTCCTACAGACTCAGCATTACTTCGCGACCTTGCCGAGTACACGCAGGCGACTCACGCCACCATCCGGGAACACGTTGAGGCGGATATGGGTGATCGGGCCGAGTGCCTTGATCTGCTCGACGAAGGTATGTTCGGCGTGCATTTCCAGCTTCTGGCTTGGCAGCAGTTCGCGCCAGAACAGCGACTGGGTTTCGATCTGGCTGTCGGTGCCGCCCTTGACGAACGCGCCCTGGATCGAGCAGGTGTCGGGGTAGTTGCCTTTGAAGTGCAGGGTGTCGACGACGATTTTTTCGATCTCGCCCGGATGACCCAGCGCGACGATGACCCAGTCATTGCCCGGCGTGCGACGGCGCGCGGTTTCCCAGCCGTCGCCCATGTTGATGCCACGGCCCGGGTTGAGGATGTTGCTCATGCGGCCGAAGTGTTCGTCGGAGCAGGCGAGGGCGCGTCCACCGTTCAGGGCTGCAGCCAGGTCGACCTGTTCGTTGTCGCCTACTGCCGACCAATCGCGGAACGGAACGCCGTACACACGCAGACGCGCAACGCCGCCGTCCGGGTAGATGTTGAAGCGCAGGTGGCTGAACGCTTTGTCGTTGCTGATTTCGTGGTAGTGGTGGCTGTTGCCCTGCAACTCGACGGCCGACAGCACTTCGGTCCACTGGGTGTTTTCATCCGGCTCGCCCGAGGCCAGGAAGCAGGCTTCCAGCGAGGCCGACGGCGGGTAGTTGCCGGTGAAGAACGAAGTGTCGATGTCCACGCCTTTGATCGAGCCCGGTACGCCGAGACGGATCACCGCGCTGTCGAAACCTTCGAAGCGCTTGCGGCGCGACTCCCAGCCGTCCATCCACTTGCCGTTGTCATCGAACACGCCCTCCTTCCATACGGCCGGGGTCGGCTGAAACAGACGATTGGCGTCTGCGAACCAGTCATCGGTGACCGAAATGATCTTGGTGCCCAGACGGGCATCGGCCAGGTTGACGTATTTTTCGAAAGGTACGGCGTAAGCTTTCATTCTTCTTGTCTGCCTTTGAATTAGTGGCTGGGGATGCTTGCAGGGCCCTGGGCGTTTACGCGTTCATTCACGCTCGGGCCAAGCTTGCTAAAGAGTCAGTAAACGGAACAGGGCAATCTTGTTGATCTCCGCCAGCGCGCATTTGAACTCGGCTTCCACCGAATTGTTGATGCGCGTTTCGAACGCCGCGAGGATCTGATGCCGGTTGCTGCCTTTTACCGCCATGATGAAGGGAAACTTGAACTTGGCTTTGTAGGCGTCGTTCAGCTCGGTGAAGCGCTGGAACTCTTCGGCCGTGCATTGGTGAATACCGGCGCCAGCCTGTTCGTTGGTGCTGGCTTCGGTCAGTTGGCCCTGGACGGCGGCTTTGCCGGCCAGGTCCGGGTGAGCGTTGATCAGGGCCAGCTGACTGGCGTGATCGGCGCTCAACAGGATATCGCTCATGCGTTGGTGCAGGGTTTCGATCTCGTCGATCGAAGCGTCCGCACCGAGGTCGTAGGCCTTTTCGGCCACCCATGGCGAGTGTTCGTAGATGTCGGCGAAGGCGTTGACGAAAGCGTCGCGGCTCAAGGTCGACGGTTGCAGGGTTTGAAAGCGGCTCATTTTGCAGTCCCTTGGTACGGGTGGGTTTCGTGCCAGTGACGCGCGATGTCGACGCGACGGCTGAACCACACCTGTTCATGACTTTTGGCGTATTCGATAAAGCGCTTGAGCGAAGCGAGGCGACCGGGGCGGCCGATCAGCCGGCAGTGCAGACCGATCGAGAGCATTTTCGGCGCTTCGGCACCTTCGGCGTAAAGCACGTCGAACGCGTCTTTGAGGTATTCGAAGAAATCGTCACCTTTGTTGAAACCCTGCACCTGGGTGAAGCGCATGTCGTTGGTGTCGAGGGTGTACGGAATCACCAGATGCGGCTTGCCGGTCGGGTTGTTCGGTTCCCAGTAGGGCAGGTCATCGTCGTAGGTGTCGCAGTCGTAGAGGAAACCGCCTTCTTCCATGACCAGGCGACGGGTGTTCGGCCCGGTGCGTCCGGTGTACCAGCCCAGCGGGCGCTCGCCGGTGAGTTCGGTGAGGATGCGGATCGCTTCGAGCATGTGCTCGCGTTCCTGCGCTTCATCCATGTACTGGTAGTCGATCCAGCGGTAGCCATGGCTGCAGATTTCGTGACCGGCTTCGACCATCGCGCGGATCACATCCGGGTGACGCTGAGCGGCCATGGCCACGGCGAAAATGGTCAGCGGAATATCGAATTCCTTGAACAGTTTCAGAATGCGCCAGACGCCGGCACGGCTGCCATACTCGTAAAGCGATTCCATGCTCATGTTGCGCGCGCCTTGCAGCGGCTGCGCGGCGACCATTTCGGACAGGAAGGCTTCGGATTCCTTGTCGCCGTGGAGAATGTTGCGCTCGCCACCTTCTTCGTAATTGAGTACGAAGGACAGGGCGATCCGGGCATTGCCCGGCCAGTGTGGGTGAGGAGGGTTACTGCCGTAACCGATCAGGTCGCGTGGGTAGTCAGCGCTCACTGCAGTCTTCCTTCTTGTACGTTGACAGATTGGTGTGGCGGCCTGGCAGGCTGGCGTCACAGCGATGGGCTGATTGTATACAACTTTATTTGCATTTTGTAAGCCTGATTTTTCGCATTTCTCACCGACTGTCATCTTTTGCTGTTAACGGTTCAAGCCTGCAAGAAACCTGCCTGACCGGTCAGCTAATGAATGGAAGGTTCAATGTTCAGGCGCTTTGTCTGCCGATTGGCGATAAAAGCCCGGATGGCGGGGCCGAGGCGAAAAATGTCGTTTTTATTGTGTACAATTTTTTTCAAAAGTGTCTTAATCAGTCGCTCGCCGCAGTGTTTCGTGCTCCGAAACGGTGCGGTCTCCTTTCAACTGACTTCGGGAGGCGCGAAGTCTGACTGCTCCACGCAGGCAGGCGCGCAGAATCAATGGGACGTTTGACTACTCACGTTTTGGACGCTGCACACGGTTGCCCGGGCAGTTCGATCAAGGTCGAGCTGTACCGCGTCGAAGGATCGCACCTGGAATTGGTCGCCAGTGCGGTCACCAACAACGACGGCCGGGTCGATGCGCCGCTGCTGCAAGGCGATGACTATCGCACCGGGGTTTATCAGGTTCAGTTCCATGCAGGCGATTACTACCGCGCCCGCGGTGTCCAGTTGCCGGAGCCGGCGTTTCTGGATGTGGTGGTGCTGCGTTTCGGCATCTCTGCCGAGCAGGAGCACTACCACGTGCCCCTGCTGATTTCGCCTTACAGCTATTCCACGTATCGGGGTAGCTGACCCCAAGCAGCAGCCCCCACCGGGAAGCGACTGCGCATATAGCTTCTTTGGTCTTTCGCCCGCTCACACTGCGGGCTTTTTTTCGACTGGCCGCCCCTTCAGCTTCCCCTGACAATAAACAACGTTGTCTGCCCCAACGCGTCCGTTTGTACGCCACCGCGCAACCACACCGCTTTGCGTGTATCGCTGGCGTCGGCACGCCTGTGCTCCAGCCCGGCATCGTCGAGTGCGCTCGGCGGATAAACCTTCAGCGCGAATATCCGATCTATGCCGGCACGATGAAAGCGCAACTCATGCCTCGATTCCTCCGTTGCGGTGCGTTCGATGACATAGCCCTCAGCAGCCAGCACCTCGCTGAACAGTCGTTGCAAGCGGGTCGTCGAGGGCTGGCTGGCGAAGCGGTTCCAGTGTTGGGCGAATCGTCCGGGGTCAAGATCCAGGCGGCGCAGATGGTCTTGCTTGTTGGAGAGGGACAGGCCAGTTGTGGCGGGCTGGTTGTGTAACATCAGCAGCGGGTCGGCCAGCCCCACTGGCGGTGCCTGTTCCGCATCTCTACGGGACCAATAGCGCAGGACCTGATTCAGCACGGCCAATCCCGAGCCGGTGATGACTTCAGAGTGACTGGCCTGATTGAACAAGGCCCGGGCCAATGCGCTGACAGAACGGTCCGCAAGAGATTTGAACGTTGTGGCGATGTATCGGGTGATCGGCATTGCAAAGGGAGCGGGATCATCGAGCACCGTCCACTGATTGTTTCGGTTAACGACGAACTTCGGTTGCAGTGACGGGTGATCGCGCAGCATGGATTCGAAGGCTTCGTACAGGGCAGGTGAAAACAGCGGGTGTTGCAGGTATGCCAATGATGGTTGGGCATTCAGGTCCTGCTGCACGATCGGGTAGTGCTGGCCGTCTATTTCAATGTACTGCCCCAGCGTTGGGCGGCTGCTGCGGCCCCAGTTTCGCCAGAGTCCGAAACGCAGATTCGTCGCCTCAGGGTTGGCCGATAGCAGGCTGGCAGCCAGTGCTTCGCCGGGATCGGTGGGGACGGGGCCAGAATCATCGCGCGCCGCTTTGCGCCGCCACAGTCGTGTTCCCGGAACCGGTTCGAACAGCAGGGCGAAATCAGTGCGGCGCGTCGCCGAGCTTTGCTGATACTCGCCGGTGCTGTTCTTGCGCACCATGACCGTTCCTTGCGCCGTATCGACATACGTCTTGCGGTGCTTGTCATAGCGGATGCCGTCGAGGTTATCCAGGGGCGATGAGAGACGGGCTGCGTCAGCCGCTGCCAGGTAAATTGGCTGATCAATCTCCGTGTACTGATCTTCGCGCTGTGGATCTTGCGTCAACCAGTCCGGTATTTCGACGTTCCACAGCGGTTGCCGTTCTGCCTTGATCAGCACGGACGCTGGCAGCGTGGATGCGTCTGGTCCGCCGGCAGAATCAGCCTGTTCATTTGCGTGGTGGCTGTTTTGCAGATCGAGACGAGGCCGTTCCGGTACGTCATTTATCGGGTGCAGGGTTATCGGTGAAATATCGGCGGGAGTGACTCCCGCCCCGCGCTTGGGTGGTTTGTTCATGGATGCTCAACCCTCACGCACGATGAAAAGTGTCCGGGTGTCGGCTGACAGCCGTTGCACGCCGCCTACCAGATGAGCGACTTCAACCTGGCTCAGGTATTGATCAAGATGACGTTTGTTATCTGCGCCAAGCCCTGCGAGAAAATCCGGATCGGCGAAGTTGGAGCCGGGGGCGGTGTAGCGAGGGACTTGGTCACCACTGACCAACGGAAGTTTCAAGATGAATAACCCGGCAATACCTGGACGGTGGAAGACCAGAGCGTTTTCAACAAGCATATCTACCGGCGGCGCGACGCTGTAGCCGTTGTCTTGCAGAAGGTTGATGAACAGCGCACGCAGATTGAGTGCATTCGGCTGTGCGGTATAGGTGGCCCATTGTGCAGGGAATTCGCTCGGATCGAAGTCCAGACGCTGCAGCACACTGGAGTTGTAGTCTGGCAACGCCAGCAGTCCTGCGCCGGCCGTGCTGCCGGGCGCAGTGGACAGTTTCGGTAGCATCAGCAACGGTTCGGCAAGGCCGAATCCCGGTGCTACGTTATTCACCCTGTCGAGCCAATGGCGATACGTCAATGACACCACGGAAAGACCGTCGCCGTTTATGCCTGTGGGCAGAGAGGCGCGATCGAACACGGCACGGGCGAGGTTGCTGCTCGAACGCTCTGACAGGTGTCTGAATGCGGTGGCGACGTATTGGCTCGGGGACATTTCAAACGGCGGATAGCCATCCAGAACCTGCCAGTGGCCGTCGCGTTTGCGCGCCCACATCGGCTGGCGCGACGGTTCATCGCGCAACATGTTTTCGAAGGCATCGAACCTGTCCGGGGTAAAGCCCGGATGCTGCACATACACCAGGCCGCTTTCACTGCCCAGGTTTTGTGCAAGGATCGGGTAGTGCAGCCCGTCTATTTCGATAGATTCGCCTGAATCGGGGCGGTTCGATCTGCCCCAGTTTTGCCAGAGGCCGGCGGAAAGGTCCAGAGCGGCGGTCTGGCGCGATACAAGATTCTCGATCAGCGTGCTGGCGTCGCTCAACTCAGGCGACCGTTGTGCTGCGGGCATGCTTTGCGTGGAATGGAGCGCCGATACTGCAGCGGACTGCGCTACGTCGATTTCACGCCAGAGTGTCGAGCCTGGAATCTGCTCGACTTTTCTTCCGGTCGGCGTCGATTCGCCCGCATAGGTCTGACGCCAGCCATCGGCGCCGTAGCCGATCATGACGATGCCTTCGTGCAGTTCGACGTAGGTTTTGTTGCGCTTGTCGTAAAGAAAACCCTCTTCGCTGTCTCGTTTGCGTTTCAGTTGGGTGGCGAATACGGGATTGATAAAAATCGTCTCCGACGAACCTTCGCTGTTGGATGGGCTGTGCGATGCAGGCGGCTCGCTGGCAAGAGCATGCTGTTGTATTGAATCGGTGGCGCGGGCCATGCTCGGCGAAGTGTCAGCAGCGGGGGACTGACTGATGGTGACCGTGGGACGGGTCGCCCCGGTTTCCGGCAAAGCGCTTGCAGTGATCGCGCTCGAGGCGGATTGCTCGCTGGCGCCTGCTGATGTTCCTCCTGTATCTGGTAAGGGGTGGGTCGACGTAGTCGGCGTTTGCGCCGAAGACGGGCGAGGGATTTTCTTGGGGGGCTTGGCCATAAAACTGCTCCGATGAACTGCCGATCAGGATGGGCCGGGCAAGCGGGGGCGAGTTTGCGCCTGCCCGATGCTTTGGCTTGAAAGCGTTATGGTCGGCAAAGGGCAGGCGAGGGGTGCGGTACATAGGTATCGCACCGGGCAAGCGTGTTGCCGCGTGTTGCAGGCGTTGACGATCCGCGCCGACACCAGTGAGCGAGGGGGCAAGTGCTGCAAAGGCAACTCAGCGCTCCCGGATGATGAACACCGAGTCCGGATTCGATTCGACCTTCAATACCCCGCCGATCAGCCAGATCACTTTGTCTTGAGTGGCTGCGGTGGTCAGCTCCCGAAACGCGTCGCTGCCGATTCTGCTCGGCAGGCTCGGGTCTGCCAGTTCATTGCCGGGCCTGTGGGACAAGCCCGCCTGGGCAACCGAGCCCAGCTTCAAGAAGTACACCGGGTCACGCCCTGCGCGCCTGAAAACCAACGTCGGCTGGCGGTGTTCGTACGTCAGAGGAAAAAGGTCATAACCGCAGCGAATCAACAGCGCACCGAGCAGGCGCCTGAGGTTCAGATCGCTGGGCCAGGTTTTGTAGTGATTCCATTCGATGGGAAACCTTTGTGGATCGAAGGTCAGCCTTTGCAGTTCGCTGTCCGATTGCGACGGCATGGGAATGAGTTTCTTGCCGCCGACATCGATCGAGGGCGCGATTGCCAGCATATTGAGCGGGTCGGCATAGGCCGGCGCGCTGGGAAACGGCTTCTGCTTCCATTGATGCAGGACCGCCTGGATATTGACCAGACCGGTGCCGGTAATGACGGCTGAATTGTCAGCGAGTTCGAACAGCCTTTTGCCAACCGCCCATGCAGTGGCTGCGGAAAAATCGGGAAAGGTGTTGGCCACTGATTGCGAAATAGGCTCTTCGAAAAAGCGTTTGCCGGGGTGGATTTCACCGGGATCGTTACCGATGCGAAACGTGGCGACCGGTTGCATTGAAGGCGCGGTGCGCAGCATCTGTTCAAACGCCTCGAAGCGAGCCGGCACAAAGTCCGGATGCTGCACGAAATAGACTTTCGGTGTGCGATTGGAGCCAACCGGCACGATCGGGTAATGAAACCAGCCCAGTTGGATTGACTCCAGAGCGGGAGGCTTGTTCAAGTGGCCCCAGGGTAACCAGAAAAACGGCGTCTGCTCGTTCGCTACGCTGGCGTCAGGCGCCGACGGGGGCGCTAGCACCGTCTGCTCGCTGGCATCCAGACGCACGCGTTTGTTGCTGCCGATAGTCGGCTCGGCGGTACGGCGAGGCACGCCAGTTGAAATTCCGGAGTGTGCTTGTGTGGTTTTCCGTCGCCAGAGCAGGCTGTCGGGGATCTGTTCAAACACGATGTCGGGGGCACTTCGGCTTGTCGCCGAGGCATGCTGGTATTCGCCATGCGGATTCTTGCGGACCATCACCGTGCCTTCTTCGGTGTCGACGAAGGCTTGCTTGAGCTTGTTGTAACGGATGCCAGCGGTCGACAGTTCCGCTCGGGTGAGAGTGTTCGCATCCTCAGGCGAAAGGTAGGCGAGGAGGCCGGTATCCGTGGCTGAGTTTCGCGCCTGGCCGGATGGCCAGCCGGGCCGCTGAATATGCCAACTGGCGTGCCCTTCAAGCTTCGTCAGGGACGGGCCGGCCACGCCTGGCGCGAACGTCATCGGCACGTAATAGCGGCCTTGCACATCCTGTTCGACGAGAAAGCGTCCTTCGCCGCCGAGTTGCGCGTAAGTGCGCTGGTCCGGGCCGGTGAACAGTCCGCTGTTTTCGCCTATCGGGGTCAGCTCGCTCAGGCGATTTTCGGGCCAGGCGACGGCATGGCGTGGGACGCTGACTGATTGGGCGGCTGGTCCCGGCATCGTGCTGACGGTGATCACGGCAGGGGCGATGTCTGCAGTACTCGACGAGGCTTTGGTCGATTCGACGCCGGATAACCCGGTGTCAGGCAGCCTGACGTTGCTGCGAGTACCTGAGCCCGATTGAACAGGTCGGGTGGTAACGGTGGTGTCGGCTGCCGTCGTCACAGCAATCTTTTTCGGTGGTTTGACCATGTGCAATTTACTCATTCGGTTTTGATATCGAGCGCTATCAGGGGCTCGCCGGATTCTTCAGGCGCACGCGCACGCGCACGCGTGGCGCAAAAGTCTGATCCGGAACAGGATGTGGAGGTTGGGTCGTTGCTGCGGCGCGGGCGTGGTCAGTGCTGACCAGCGGTCGCCCGCGTCATGCCGGTGGGACATCGAGGGCAGGCGGATTGAAAATGTGCACATCCTGATGGCTGCACCGATTGATGACTTTCAACCTCGAATATTCGACGCGGGATTTGTCGCTACGCAGGATCCAGCGATGGGCCGCAAAGCTGTAACTGAATGCGCCAAAAGCGTTGTCGGCAAAGATGATGTTGCGCACTTTGACCTCTTGGCTCGCCATCGATGCGAAAAGTTCAGGCAGGGCCTCTGCCGCGTCGGGCGCAGCAAAGAACCGCGCATCGAGGCCATCCTGATAGACCCGGTCGAAAGAAAGATCCACCACATGGACGATGCCTTTTTCAGTGATGACGCGGATCTGGTCGATCAGGTCTTCACTTTCATAAACCGGCAGGTGCACCGTGCAGGTACCGATCTGCAATTGGTTGTTTTCCAGTTTGACCTCAACCTTCCCCAGCGCTGTCGCGTCGAGCTCCCAGGTGGATGAGTAAGGCAGCCTGACCACCGCGTTGGCCAGTGCGCCCGGAGTTGTCAGCTTGATGGTCCGGTCGACGACAAGATGAATCAGGTAGGTACCACCTTCACCCTCCAGTGTTTCCAGTGCTGTCTGGTTGGCTCCGGGCGCAATAACGGCGCATACATTTTTGGCGCTGAGCTTCCACGCTTCGTTCGTTGGTAATTGGTAAGTGAACTGCCGCGCACGAAACTCAAGGGGCAACTTCAGTGCCGTCGTCCAGCACTTGAAGGCATTCGCCTGGTAGTTGTCGTCGGCAGGGGCGGCGTCGGTTTCCGCCGTAAGCTGCGCATTCAGTGCAACGCCGTCGTTGAATATCAGCAGGTACTGGTGACTGGGGCGGGCGGCCATGGTGCGCAGGATCTTGACCATGTTCCTTGGGTCAGAGCCGCCTCGCGCCCAGGCAAAATGTTGCAGCGTCAGGGTTTTATCACCCAAGTGATAGGTCAGGTCGCACGCGGCCAGCAGGTCGCTGTTTTTTGCCGATTCCCTGGCGCGGAAATGAGCTTCGACCTTGTTCAGTTCGTTGCTGGCGTAATCGAGGTGAATACAGGTAATGACGTCGGGTCGTTCGGCCGAATAAAACGTAGTGCTTTGCCCGGCGCGCGGCAGAAAATAACGCGCTTCATGCTGATGCAGGGTCCAGCATTCAGGGTTGTAATGAATGACCGGCTTCGCAGGCTTGCCGTGTTTCAGGATGAGCACTTCGATATCGACCGTCTCGCCGCTTTCGATTGTTTCCGGCAGGTCCGGTCGCAACACATAGCCGTCATCGGTCAGGAACGTCAGTTTGTTGTTTTTCAAGCGGCGCTGTTTGTTGATCGTTTCATAGACTTCATGGATGAAGACCACGCATTTGGGCCTGTCGAGAAACTCGAATCCTGACGTAATGACCAGCGAGTTCTTTTCAATGGCCCAGCTTTCGATCAGGCTGATTCGCCATGCAAATTCGATGGTACTTTCCTGCTTACCGTCTTCGATGATGCAAAAACGACCGTCCTGATGAGCGATGAAGTACTCATCGATACCTTCTTCTCCCGAAGCAATCGCATCTTTGTGCAGCAACCGGATTTGATCGTTGCCGGCACCCGCTTTTATCGTGTCGCGCCCGCGGGATTTGATGATGTTACGTTGCTCGGTGCCCGTGACGACGCTTGCCGCACTGTTCAGTGTTTCCACGTTCTCGATGCTTTCCAGAAGGCTGTGGAATGTAAAATCGGCCCCGTCGTCGGCATCGGGATTGGGCTTTCTCACTTGCAGCGTGCCGGCCTGCAAGTCGATGTCATGGCCCTGTTGCGTGAGCTTGAGGCCATCCAGCGCCAGGGTGTCGTTACCTGCGCCGCCCCTCAACTTCGAATAAGCCGAACCCTCGGCGTTTTTCGAGATGGAATCGCCGGCCGACTGGAATACGAAGCGATCGTCCTTTTCGCCACCGGTCAGGTCTTTTATTCCTGAGCCGTACTGGAAGATATTCGATTTCTTTTCCACGCCTTTGATCGAATCCTGGCCATCGCCGAGCAGCCACAAAATACGCTTGTCGTCGCCAGCAACCCCCAGCACCGCGCCGGGGGTGTCCTTGGTGACGCCTTCGCGAGCATCGATGGTGTCATCGCCACCGCGGATCACCGGGACGTTTTCGGTTTCCCAGGCATCGATTTTCGTCCACCAATTGCGTTTCCACACTTGCCTGCTGACCAGATCGACTTCGAACGCGCCATTGACCACCGCTTCGGTGGAATCCTTCAGATCGACGTCCAGCAATCGGCGGGCATTGCGCTTGAGTTGCTCGGTGTGCTGGATCAGGGTTCTGGCCCGGCTGTAGCGATCCTTGACGCCTTGCTCGACGTCCATCATGCAGAACGAGAAAAAGCCCGAGCGCCAGCGTTCGCCGACGGTGAGTTCGATGTAATCATCGATGTCGTCGACGATGCGTACCGCGCCGTAGATCTGCGATCCAATGGCCAGCATCGCGCCGGCCAGCAGCCCTGCCGGCCCCACGAACGACAACCCTGCCAGCGCAGCGCTACCGAGAATGATCGTCATGGCGGCGCTGGTGATGCTCAAGCCGGCGCTGACGTAATGGTCGATGGCCTCTTTGCCGGTTGCGTTGCTCGCGGCATTCAGCGAGCGGACGGCGGTGTACACATCGAATGGTAATGTCAGTGCTCCGCCAATCAGTCCGCCGGATCGACCGAGCCGCACCGCAAACCTGGTTTTAGCGAAGTCCTTGAAAGCGCTTTGTCCGGCCGTCAGCATCTCGGCGGCGATCTTGCTGACCCCGATGTCGATGGCAATGGAACCCAGTTCCGAGGCAATCCCCACGCTGTTGATCACGACTTCAGCGTTATCACCGGCCTTGACGGCCTGAACCACGCCACGCAAACCCATGAATATGCCGAACGCCTGAAGTCCTACGCTCGAGCCGACGGTCAGGTGCGTCTTGGCCGTGGCAACCCAGCGCCGAGTGTTTTGCGGTAACTGGCTGTGCTGCAAGTCGAGTTTCTGTGCCGAGCCGAGGAGTTTCTTGATCTTGCTGCGGTAATCAGATGAATCGATGTCATTTTGCGGGTTATCGCGGATGAGCGGCGGGGCGGTCAGCGGGCGGCGGCTGGCCATGTCGAAAAGCAAGGTCGGCAACAGGTAGGCATTGCTGCCGCTCGAAGACTTCATGTGCTGTTCGATAGCACTGGCGCTGAACTGCAAGGAGTTGATGAACGATCGTGGGGGAATGCGGAAAAAGGTGTTGTCACGGGTTAAAGGTTGGCCATCCATCGTTGCCCCCAGAGCATCGAGAGAGGCCCGGGTAATCGAGACTTCACCGATCTGGAAAGGGCCGAACACCGAGTCGTTGAATTTCAACTGATCGAGTTTGCTTTTATTCGAACTGGCCGCTGCGTTGTCATTACCGTCGTTGAAATCGATGGTCGAGGCGTTATGTTCATTGGTCTCGATCTTCATATCCGTGATGACGACCGGGTCAGTTTGAATCGAGGCTTCGCTTATCAGGGTGGCCATGTGAACGTCCTTGTTCTGGCGGGTTGTCGTAAAAACACGCCGAGATAGTACGAGGAGCGTTCCAAGCATGTATATCAACGGGTTGTTGCGGTGTATTGCGCGGCCTGCAGGAGAGTCGGGAATTGCCGACAGGCGAGGAGAGCGCCAGCCTGGACTGAACAGTTCAAGTCAGACTGGCGGGGGTTCGATAGACCGCGACGCGGTCAAGGATCTCAGTGGCTGCTGAGCAACGACGCGGCGCCGGCACCGCCGAACAGACCCGCACTGATGCGGTTGAACCAGCTCTGGCCCTTGCCGCTGCGCAGGTAACGCGCGGCGCCGTGGGCCCCGAGGCCGTAGGCCAGTTTGCACAGCAGGTCCAGCACGGTCCAGGTGGCGATCATCACCAGCAGTTGCGGCAGGAAAGGTTGCTCGGCGCTGAGGAACTGCGGCAGGAACGCGGCGAAAAACAGGATGTCTTTCGGGTTGCTCGCGCCCAGCACGAAGGCACGGGTGAACAGTGCGCGAAAGCGTGGCACGGGCGCCGTTTGCGGGACGTCGGCCCCGACCGATGGCTGGCGTGACTGTTGCCAGCTCTGCCAGGCGAGGTAGAACAGATACAGCGCGCCAACGATTTTCAGCGCGCTGAACAGTTGTTCCGAGGCTAGCAGCAATGCGCCAAGCCCCAATGCCGACGCACTGAGCAGGCAGATTGACGCCGTCACACCACCCAGAAATGCCGGGTAGGAACGACGCAAACCGTAATTCAGACTGTTGCTGATCATCAGCAACGAGAGCGGCCCCGGTATCAGGATCACCACCAGTGCAGCACCACTGAACAGCAGCCAGGTTTCCAGACTCATCGTTTTGCTCCTTTGTTGTTATCGAGATGTGCAAAAGCCCCACCCCGTAAGGGTGAGGCTGTGTTGAAGCCTGAACCGCGCAGCGCTTACAGAAAGATGAACTTGGCGATGAAGATCGCGCAGAGCACCCACAGGCTGACGGAAATTTCCTTGTACTTGCCGGTACCGGCCTTCAATGCCACGTAGGTGATGAAGCCCAGTGCAATGCCGTCGGCGACCGAAAAGGTCAGCGGCATCATGATCGCGGTGACGATGGCCGGAATCGCGTCAGTGGCTTCGTCCCATTCGATGTGGGCCATGCCGCCCATCATCAGCATTGCCACGTAAATCAGTGCACCAGCGGTGGCATACGCGGGAATCATGCCGGCCAGCGGTGCGAAAAACATCGCCGCTATAAATAGCACACCTACGGTGACGGCGGTAAGACCAGTCCGACCACCCGCGGCCACGCCGGCAGCACTTTCCACGTAGCTGGTCACCGGCGGAACACCGACCACCGCGCCGAAAACGCTGGAAGCACTGTCGGCTTTCATGGCGCGGGAGAGGTTTTCGATACGACCATCAGGGTTGACCAGGTTGGCGCGCTGGGCCACGCCCATCAGCGTGCCGGCGGTGTCGAACATGTGCACGAAGAGAAAGGCGAGCACCACGCTGATCATGCTGACATTGAATACGCCGGCGACGTTCATCGCCATCCAGGTGGGTGCCAGGCTCGGCGGCGCAGACATGATGCCCTGGTAGTGGACGAGGCCCAGGCCCCAGCCAGCGAGGGTGACAGTGATGATGCTGATCAGGATCGCGCCAAACACGCGGTGATAGCTGAGGATCGCGATCATCAAAAAGCAGATCGCCGCGAGCAGCGGGCCGGGTTCGCGCAGCGAGCCGAGTTTGATCAGCGTGGCCGGGCTGTCGACAACGATACCGGCGGTCTTCAGACCGATCAGGCCCAGGAACAGACCGACCCCGGCGCCCATCGCAAAACGCAGGCTGACCGGAATGCTGTTGAGCAGCCATTCGCGAATCCGCGAAAAGGTCAGGAACATGAACAGCACGCCCGAGACGAACACCGCGCCGAGGGCGGTTTCCCAGTTGTAGCCCATGGTGCCGACGACGGTGTAGGTGAAGAAAGCATTGAGGCCCATACCCGGCGCCAGGCCTACCGGCCAGTTGGCGTAGAGTCCCATCAACAGGCAGCCGAGCGCGGCGGCGATACAGGTGGCGACGAAGGCTGCACCGTGATCGATGCCGGCATCGGCCATGATGTTCGGGTTGACGAAAATGATGTAAGCCATGGTGATGAAGGTTGTCAGACCGGCAATCAGCTCGGTCTTCACCGTGGTGCCATGCAAGCTGAGTTTGAACAGACGCTCCAGCAGGCCATTGCGTAATGGCGGCGTGAGCTCGAGCGGCGGTGCTTCGGATTTGCGGCTTTCCACAGCGAGTACTCCTCAAGAGTTTTATTGTTATTTCCAGGGCCGGACCCATGAGGGGTGGCAGCGGCCCTTTGAGGCATACGCGAATTTGTTGACCGTGTAGTCAGGAACTCGCACGCAGTGGATTATGCTTTTGTGTACAAATAAAGCAAATATTGTTTTGGGGTTTGTCGCCGATTTTTTTGCTGATAGGGATATATGGCTCCCTTCGCGAGCCGGCTCGCGAAGGGCGGTCCCGTCACTCAAGATGTGTCTGACTTCCTCCTAGCGCCAGATTCACCGCGAGCCAACCACTCACCGCCGCTTCCCCAGCCTCGGCAAAAACGCGCTCCAGCAATTTCACCTGCTCACGGCGCAGCGCCTGTTCAAACTTTGCGCCTTCTGCGGTCAGCTCAAGCAGGCGCTTACGCTTGTCGGTCTGCGACGCCACGCTGTCGACCAGATGCATTTCCTGCAACTGGCGCAGTGGCATGTTCAACGCCTGTTTGCTCACGCCCAGTAGGGCCAGCAGCTCTTTCACGCTGAGGTTCGGGTAGCGCGCGATGAAAAACACGATGCGCTGATGCACCCGCGACAGTCCGCGGCGCTCGAGCATTTCGTCCGCCTTGGCAGTGAACGCCTGATAGCCGAAGAAAAACGCTTCCATCGCGTGTTGTTGGCTGGTCGGATTTTTAAGGTCAAGCATGTTGACGTACTCGCTCGCGCTGTCGTAATTTCAGTCAACCAGTTTGACTCATTTTCTGCCTGCCTTGCTACGGTGACCCCCATGGCTTTTTCCGAACGTGTCACGCGCCTTAAAAGTTCTTTGATCCGCGAAATCCTTGCTGCCGCCCAGCGGCCGGAGGTGATGTCGTTTGCCGGTGGCTTGCCCGCCGAGGCCATGCTGCCGAAAGTCGAGTGGGCCGACATGCCGCTTTCGCTCGGCCAGTACGGTATGAGCGAAGGCGAACCGGCGTTGCGTGAAGCCTTGGCGGCGGAGGCGAGGGCGATCGGACTTGAATGCCAGGCGAGTCAGGTGCTGGTAGTCAGCGGCTCGCAGCAAACCCTGGATCTGGTAGCCAAGTTGTATATCGACAAGGGCACGGAGATCTTGCTCGAAGCGCCGACCTATCTCGCCGCGCTGCAGATATTCCAGCTGTTCGGCGCCGGCTGCCTGACCGTCGCGCAAGAGGTCGACGGCCCGAATCTGGCGCAATTGCGCGAGCGCCTGGAGCGGCATCGTCCCGCATTCATCTACCTGATCCCGACATTCCAGAACCCGTCTGCCGTGCGCTACAGCGAAGCCAAGCGTGCCGCCGTCGCTGCGTTGCTTGATGAATTCGGCGTGACGCTGATCGAAGACGAACCCTACCGCGAACTGACGTTCGACGGCGCCAGCGCCAGACCGATCGCCGGCCGCTTGCAAAGCGCCAGTTGGATCTACACCGGCACCGTGTCGAAAACCCTGCTGCCGGGATTGCGCGTCGGCTATCTGATCGCCAGCCCCGACCTGTTTCCCCATCTGCTGAAACTCAAGCAGTCGGCCGATTTGCACACCAATCGCATCGGCCAGTGGCAGGCGCTGCAATGGATCGGCTCGGAGAAATATCAACAGCATTTAAGCGAGCTGCGCGAGTTTTACCGGCAGCGGCGCGATGCCTTCCAGGCGGTACTGGAACAGCACTTTGCTGACTTGGCAGATTGGGAAACGCCTCAGGGCGGGCTGTTTTTCTGGCTGACGTTAAAGCAACCGCTGGACACGCGATCGTTGCTCAATGAGGCATTGGCCAATGATGTGGCGTTCATGCCGGGTGAGCCGTTTTTTCCCGAGCCGGACGCGCATCACGGACATTTGCGCTTGAATTTCAGCCACATCGATCCAGCGCGGCTGGATGAAGGGTTGAAGCGGTTAGCGGCAGTCGTGCGTCGGGCGCAATTGGAGAGGGCGGCCTGAAAATAACAAACCGGCCTGAGGGCCGGTTTATTTTTGTCTGAGTACTGGCTTGCCAGCGATGGAGTAATCAGCCAAAGCCCAACCACATCAGACCGCGGCGAACCGCTTGTCCAGATAATCAATGATCACCTTGGACTCATACATCCAGGTCGTCTGGCCATTCTCTTCAATCCGCAGGCAAGGCACCTTGATGCGGCCGCCCTGTTCCAGCAGGGTCTGGCGGTCCAGCTCATTGTTTTTTGCATCTTTAAGCGCCACCGGTACATTAAGGCGATGCAGGGCGCGGCGGGTCTTCACACAAAACGGGCAGGCGTGGAACTGATACAGAGTCAGATCCTTGGCGGCGGCGTCGACTTGCGCCTGAGCGGCGGCGGGGCGTTGTTTCTTGCCCGGGCGGGTGATGAAGTCGGCGAAGATAACCAGTTGGCCGAGGCCGACACGAAGCGCTTTGACGAACACGTTGAAAGCCTCACGGTGCGAATAAAGAAAGGCGCGCAGCTTACCCGATTTTTCACTGGCGAAAAAAAACCGGCGATCAACGCCGGCTCTTTTCTGTCGCGAATTACTTGATGAGGCTGAGGAATTCGCTACGGGTTGCCGCGTTTTCGCGGAATTCACCGAGCATCACCGAAGTGATCATTGATGAATTCTGCTTTTCGACACCGCGCATCATCATGCACATGTGTTTGGCTTCGATCACCACGGCCACGCCCAGCGCGCCGGTAACTTGCATCACCGCATCGGCGATCTGGCGGCTGAGGTTTTCCTGAATCTGCAAACGGCGGGCGTACATATCGACGATCCGCGCGACTTTCGACAGGCCCAGCACTTTGCCGCTCGGGATGTAGGCAACGTGGGCCTTGCCGATGAACGGCAGCAGGTGATGTTCGCACAACGAATACAGCTCGATGTCCTTGACCAGCACCATTTCGCTGTTGTCGGAGCTGAACAGGGCACCGTTGGTGACCTCTTCGAGCGTCTGTGCATAACCACGGCAAAGATACTGCATGGCTTTGGCGGCACGCTTTGGCGTGTCGAGCAGGCCCTCGCGGGACACGTCCTCGCCCAATTGGCCGAGAATCGCGGTGTAATTCTGTTCCAGGGACATGAAACTACCTGTGGGGATTTTCGCAAAGGGCAAGGGTACGGTGGCGGACACAACCCTGCAAGTTCGGTGTGACGGCTTTATTCGTCGCGACCTTCCATCATTGTCCGTTTGAGCATCACATAAACCGCGCCAGCGCCGCCGTGGCGAGCCTGGCAGGAACAGAAACCGAGCACTTGCGCATGCTGGCGCAGCCAGGTGTTGACGTGGCTTTTGATCATCGGCCGCTTGCCATCCAGGCGCACAGCCTTGCCGTGGGTCACGCGCACGCAGCGGATTTCAAATTTCGTCGCTTCGGCGAGAAACGCCCAGAGAGTTTCCCGGGCCTTTTCCACGCTCATGCCGTGCAGGTCGAGGCTGCCTTCGAACGGGATCTGCCCGACCTTGAGCTTGCGCATCTGGCTTTCCTGCACGCCGTCCCGGGACCACATCAACTCGTCTTCCGGGCCGACATCGATCACGAACTGGTCGGAGAGGCCGTCAATGATGGTGGTGTCGCTGCGCACGGTGGCGGACTGACGCAGCTTGGCGATCTGCGCGCGGTCAGCCTTGGGTTTGCCGGTGTCGGCGCGGTCGTGCTTGATCGGCTTGACGCCCTGGATCGCACTTTTGAACAGAGAAAAATCGTCGTCTTGCATGTCAGCCTCCGCGAAGGGCGGCCAGTTTACCCAAGTCGACAGAAAACGGCCCGGCTAAAAGCCAGGCCGTTGGTCAGTCATGTTTTTTCATCAGATGCGGGGACATGTTCAATTCCCGCGATTGCCGCGCACGACGGCGGCAGCGGCGCCACAGGGCAACGCCGAAATACAGAAACAGCAAACCGACTGCGAGCATGATCGCCGAGCCCAGTGGCGAGGCGTTCAGGTCACCCAGCGCTGGCGGGCGGCCGAGCAGGCTGGCGGCGCCGGCCATCGCCAGCAGCACGCCGAACGTCGCCAGAATGGCCGAGATCGCCGCGCCAAATCGAAAACGCCAGTTGCTTTGGCCTTTGGGCCGCAAACGGCGTGCGTCAAATCCATCGGATAACTTCATTCCGACCTTCCTCAATGGTATCGGCCCTTCGACCGGGAGTTGACCGGGTTGTTCCTGAGGCTATGGCATTTGCGGCAAATCAGCGGATATAGCGGATGAGCGGCGCCAACGCGCCGCTCCAAGGGCAGGATCAGATCAGATCCTGAGTCCTGGCCAGGGTGGCGAAGTTGTCGGCCATGATCGCCATTTCCGCTTCCTGCACGCGTTCGGCGCTGAGCACGCCGCCCTTGAACGGCAGGTCGCGAGTCGCACAGGCATCTTCGACCAGGGTGCAGCGGAAACCGAGGTTCTTCGCCGCACGCACCGTGGTGCTGACGCTGGAATGGCTCATGAAACCGCAAACGATCAGATCCAGTGAGCCGAGGTTCTGCAGACGCTCAAGCAGCTCGGTGCCATGGAACGCGCTCGGCAGCAGTTTGCCGATAATGGTTTCATCGCCTTGCGGTTCCAGACCGGGAATGAATTCGCCACGTTCGCCCTGGGGGTCGAACAGGCCACCAACGGTGCCGAGATGGCGCACGTGCACGATCGGCCGACCGGCGGCACGGGCTGCGGCAACCACTTGTTTGATGTTCGCGACGGCCGCGTCCATGCCGCTCAGGGCGAGCGGGCCACTGAGGTATTCCTTCTGGGCATCGATGATGACCACGGTGGCATGGCTCAGTGTGGCCGCTGCGTAACCGCGACCGCTGAGTTGAAACATCGTTTTTGGAACGGACATTCTGGGGCTCCTCGGGGTGGGGCTTTTGCGACATTGTCCTCTGGCTGAGCGGTTCTGTGAATCGCTACCATCGTAGGCGCCGTCGTTCTTGGCCTGCAGCCTTGTCAAGTTACACGTTCCGTTCAATGCCTGATGCAAAAAAAAGAAATCTCCTACCGTTGCAGCGCGGTTTTTCCTGCGTCGTCGTCGCGCGTTTTGGCTGGTAGAATCGCCAGTCGTTTTTTCTGGAGTTCTATGCCGTGATCACTTCCCGACTTCGTACCCTGCGCGACCACATCCGTTGGGCCGTCAGCCGCTTCCATGGGGAGGATCTGTTTTTCGGCCATGGCACCGACAACGCCTGGGACGAGGCGCGTCAGCTGGTTCTGGGCGCTTTGCACCTGCCGTGGGAAATCGCCGACAGCTATCTCGATTGTGCGCTGGAAGATGACGAACTGGTCAATCTGCAGCGCATGCTCAAGCGCCGTATCGAAGATCGCGTGCCCACCGCCTATCTGCTCGGTGAAGCTTGGTTCTGCGGCATGTCGTTCATTGTCGATCAGCGCGTACTGATCCCGCGTTCGCCGATTGGCGAGCTGATTGAAAACCGCTTCGCGCCGTGGATCGGCAACGAACCGGCAAGGATTCTCGACCTGTGTACCGGTTCCGGCTGCATCGGTATCGCCTGTGCCTACGAGTTCCAGAATGCCGAAGTGGTGCTCGCTGATTTGTCATTTGAAGCGTTGGAAGTGGCCAACCAGAACATCGAGCGCCATGGCGTTGATGAGCGCGTCTACACGGTGCAGGGTGATGGTTTCGATGGCTTGCCGGGTCAGCGTTTCGATCTGATCGTGTCGAACCCGCCCTACGTCGACGCTGAAGATTTCGCCGACATGCCGGATGAATATCAGCACGAGCCGGAACTCGGTCTGGCCTGCGGTGATGATGGTCTGAATCTGGTCCGGCGCATGCTCGCCGAAGCAGCGGACCACCTGACCGAGAAGGGCTTGCTGATCGTCGAGGTGGGGAACAGCCAGGTGCATGTCGAGGCGTTGTACCCGGAAGTCGATTTCGCCTGGCTGGAGTTCCAGCGCGGCGGGCATGGCGTGTTCATGCTGACAGCCGAGCAGTGCCGCGCGCATCAGGCACTTTTCGCCGCTCGCGTCTGACCTCTTTAGGGACGCAGAGCGTCCCGGGCTGCATTCCCACGCAGAGCGTGGGAACGATCGGATCGCAGCCTTCGGCAGCTCCTACAGGATGTACATGAGTCCAGTGCAAGAGCTGCCGAAGGCTGCGATCTTTTGATCTACCGGTGTGTAGCAATCCAGATCAACAACCCCGCCTGAAACACCGCAAACGCCACCAGACACGTAATGGTGAAGCGCAAACCGGCATCTTCACGCTTGAACTTGCTGACTTTCTCTTCCTGCTTCTTCAGCTTCACTTCCTGTTCGGCCAGATTCTGCTCGGCCTGCTGCAGCATCTGCGCGGCTTCCAGAATCTCGACGATCTGCAGTTTTTCGCTGTTCCAGTCACCAAGCAGATCACCGACCTGCACAGCCTTGATGCTGCCTTTCAAATGCTGCGCGTCGGCGTAAGCCACATCAAAACCGTGTACGCGCAGAAAGTGGTCACGACGCAAGCGAGTGTCCTCGTTGAGCGCGTCCTTGTTGTTCAAGTCCATGGCTTCAACGGTGTATCCCGGCCAGCGCTTCTTTGCCCAGTTGATGCCTTGCGCGGCCATGAAGCGGCCGATGCCGCGATTCAGCGGTTCAATCTGCAAGCCGCTGTCGGGACCGAAACTCACGCGTTTTGCAGCGTGGTCGACCCACACATCAAGATGATTCTGCTCTTTGCGCACGCGCTGGTTCGGCAGTTTGATCGCCATGCGCATCAGACTGCGCTCTTTGCTGTTGCGCTCGGCGTAACCGAATTCGACGAAGCGCAACGGCCGGCCACCGGTATTGCGATCGGTCTGCAGCGGCGCCAGACGGAGCATCTTGTGGTGCTCGGCCTGAACGTCCGCCCACGGCAGCTCGACTGCGGGTGGCGCATCTTTTTCGGCGCTGATGTCGGGTGAAGTCTGGGTTTCAGTCATAACGGCGAGATCCTGTCCAAGCCCTGCTTGCCGCCAGACGTTGCGCTGGCGACAAAGGCTTATCGGCCGTTTTCTGCGAGGCTGGAGGGTAAAAGGCAGTTAACTTGCACGAATTCCCTCAATAAAGTCGATGACGGCAGCGCCCAGTTCGGCGGCCAGGGGCAAATTCGGGTCCTTGTAGGAGGCCAGTTGCCGCTTCATGTCGTTGTGGACGATGCGCAGCACGTGATTCATGCCTTCGATCACCGTCAGTTGCGCGTCCGGTTTCGCCGCCTTGAGCAGCTTCGCATCCTCGGTGCCGACCTGGATGTCGTTGCTGCCCTGGACGATCAATGCCGGCATTTTCAGCTGTGCAAAAGCTTGCGAGGGATCCTGACGAAACAGTGAAATCAGATACGGCTGCACGCTCGGGCGAAAGATCACCTGTAACGGTTGCGGCACGTTGTCATCGGTGTGGCCGGCCTTGAGGCTGTCGAGCAGTTCGTTGCTGCGCAGCATCAGTGGTGGCGGCAGGCTGCGCGCCAATTGTTCGCGAATCACCTGATCGACCGGCCGCGCACTGCCGGACAACGAGATCACCGCCGCCGCGTCCAGCTTCGGCGCAGCGAGGCTGGCGATCAGCGCGCCTTCGCTGTGGCCGAGCAGGATCAGTTTGCCGAAACGCGGGTCGGCCTTGAGCTTTTGCCCCCACGCCACGGCATCCGCCGCATAGCCTTCTACTGAAAGATTACGTTCATCAGGCGCGGCCGCCAGGCTCGCCGCGACGCCGCGCTTGTCGTAGCGCACGCTGGCGATGTTGTGTTTGGCCAGCACCCAGGCCAGACGTTTGAGGCTGTCATTGCGTCCACCGTCCGGGTTGTTTCCGTCGCGATCTGTAGGACCTGAGCCAGAAATCATCAGAACAATCGGCACCGGGCTGTCGGACTTGGGCAGCAACAGCGAACCGAAAAGTTCGCCGTTGCCGGTGTCCAGAGTGACCGGGCGTTGCAGGACTGTCGCTTGGGCAAAGCCGGTAAAGAGGGTAAGACTCAAGATCAGAACTCGCAGCATCATCACGCCATCATTGGTCAAGGTGCCGGTTGGACTCGCCAGCACCGCTAAGGTTCGAGGATGAACTACTCGGTTAGCCTGCGTATACTGGCGCGCATCAAGAATTCGGGTTTGATTTCACGGAGCGTCCTGCATGTCCGGCAATACCTACGGCAAGTTGTTCACTGTCACCACCGCTGGCGAAAGCCATGGTCCGGCGTTGGTCGCCATTGTCGACGGCTGCCCGCCGGGCCTGGAGATTTCTCTGGAAGACCTGCAGCGCGACCTCGATCGCCGCAAGCCGGGGACCAGCCGCCACACCACCCAGCGCCAGGAAGCCGATGAAGTCGAAATCCTCTCCGGCGTGTTCGAGGGCCGCACCACCGGTTGCTCGATCGGCCTGCTGATCCGCAACACCGACCAGAAGTCCAAGGACTATTCGGCAATCAAGAATCTGTTCCGCCCGGCTCACGCCGACTACACCTACCATCACAAATACGGCGAACGCGACTATCGCGGCGGCGGTCGCAGCTCGGCGCGCGAAACCGCGATGCGCGTGGCGGCCGGCGCGATCGCAAAGAAATACCTCGCGAGCCAAGGCATCGTCATTCGCGGCTACATGAGCCAGCTCGGCCCGATTGAAATTCCGTTCAAGACCTGGGATTCGGTGGAAGAAAACGCCTTCTTCAGTCCTGATCCAGACAAGGTGCCGGAGCTGGAAGCCTACATGGATCAGTTGCGTCGCGATCAGGACTCGGTCGGGGCGAAGATCACCGTGGTCGCTGAAGGAGTGATGCCCGGTCTTGGCGAGCCGATTTTCGACCGCCTCGATGCCGAACTGGCCCACGCGCTGATGAGCATCAACGCGGTCAAAGGTGTCGAGATTGGCGCCGGTTTCGCCTGTGTCGCCCAGCGCGGCACCGAACACCGCGATGAACTGACGCCGCAAGGTTTCCTCAGCAACAACGCCGGCGGGATCCTCGGCGGCATCTCGTCTGGACAGCCGATCGTTGCGCATCTGGCATTGAAACCGACCTCGAGCATCACCACGCCGGGCCGCTCGATCGACGTGAATGGCAACCCGGTCGACGTGATCACCAAGGGCCGTCACGACCCGTGCGTCGGTATCCGCGCGACGCCGATTGCCGAGGCGATGATGGCCATCGTGCTGATGGATCACCTGCTGCGTCACCGTGGGCAGAACGCCGATGTGCGCGTGAGCACGCCGGTGCTGGGCCAGCTCTGATGGCTGCGCTCAAAGCCGTCGCGGCATAACCGGCGTGGCGGCGCTTCCTTACTGGCGGCTGTCCAGTTTCTATCTGTTCTATTTCGCCTTGCTCGGTTCGACAGCGCCGTTTCTGGCGCTGTACTTCGATCACCTCGGCTTCAGCGCCGCCCGTATCGGCGAGCTGGTGGCGATTCCGATGCTGATGCGCTGTGTGGCGCCGAACATCTGGGGCTGGCTCGGCGATTACACTGGCAGGCGTCTGGCCATCGTGCGCTTTGGCGCGGTGTGCACGTTGCTGACCTTTTCGCTGATTTTCGTCAGCCAGACCTACGCCTGGTTGGCGATGGTCATGGCCCTGCATGCATTCTTCTGGCATGCGGTGCTGCCGCAATTCGAAGTCATCACCCTCGCGCATCTGCAAGGGCAGACGTCGCGCTACAGCCAGATTCGCCTGTGGGGCTCGATCGGTTTCATCATCACCGTGGTGGTGCTGGGGCGGCTGTTCGAATGGCTCAGTCTGGACATTTATCCGGCGGCGCTGGTGCTGATCATGGCTGGCATCGTCCTCAGCAGTTTGTGGGTGCCGAATGCGCAGCCGGCGCAAGGCAGTCGGCTGGCGGGTGAGGGCTTTCTCAAGCAATTGCGCCATCCCGGCGTGTTGGCGTTTTATGCCTGCGTCGCGCTGATGCAGGTGAGCCACGGGCCGTATTACACCTTTCTGACTCTGCACCTTGAACGCCTCGGTTACAGCCGTGGCGTCATCGGCATGCTCTGGGCCGTGGGCGTGGTGGCGGAAGTGCTGATGTTCATGGCCATGAGTCGCATTCTGGCGCGATTTTCCTTGCGGCGCGTGCTGTTGGCGAGTTTTCTGCTGGCGGCGTTGCGCTGGGTGTTGCTCGGTTCGTTTGCGGAATTTCTCTGGGTGCTGTTGTTCGCCCAAGTGCTGCATGCCGCGACCTTCGGCAGTTTTCACGCGGCTGCCATCGCTTTCGTGCAACGTAGTTTTGGCGCCCGCCAGCAAGGCCAGGGCCAGGCGCTTTACGCGGCACTGGCCGGCACCGGGGGAGCGTTCGGCGCGCTGTATTCCGGTTACAGCTGGAACGCCCTCGGCCCAACATTGACGTTTAGTATCGCCAGTCTCGCAGCGCTTGCCGCTGCCGTTATCATTGCCACACGCATGCAAGAGGACAGGCCATGAGCCTTACCCGTGAACAGCTCGCCCAGCAGATCGTCGACGCCGGGCGTTTTCTCTATGGCCGGGGCTGGTCGCCAGCCACCAGCAGCAACTATTCGACACGCCTGTCGCCAAGCGAAGCGTTGCTGACGGTGTCGGGCAAGCACAAGGGCCAGTTGGGTGTGGATGACGTACTCGCCACCGATCTGTCCGGCAATAGCCTGGAGCCGGGCAAGAAACCCTCCGCCGAAACCTTGCTGCACACCCAGCTCTACAGTTGGCGCGCGGAGATCGGTGCGGTGCTGCACACTCATTCGGTGAATGCCACGGTGCTGTCGCGTCTGACCCCGGAAGATTTCATCGAGTTCGAAGACTACGAATTGCAGAAAGCCTTCAGCGGCATCTCCACTCATGAATCGCGGGTGCGTGTACCGATTTTCGACAACGATCAGGACATTGCGCGCCTCGCCGCCAAGGTGCAGCCTTGGCTCGACGCCCATCCTGATTGCGTCGGTTATCTGATTCGCGGCCATGGTCTCTACACCTGGGGCGCGCAGATGAGCGACGCGCTGCGGCAGATCGAGGCCTTTGAATTCCTGTTTGAATGCGAGTTGAAAACCCGCAGCGTCATGAACCGCCAAGGCTGAGTTCACCAGAAACAGCCGTTTGCCTGATGACATGCCGCGCCCGACCGGCCTTCAAGAGCCGGACGGCGCCGCCGCTACCGAGGATTTGCCCATGAGCAGCCTGTCCGTTTATCACGTTTCCAGCCCCGAGATTCCCAACAAGGTGCTGACCCATTTCGAAGACATCGCCTCGACGTTGGCCGAGCAAGGCGTGCGATTCGATCGCTGGCAAGCCGCCACGAAGATCCAGCCCGGCGCCAGTCAGGAAGAAGTCATCAGTGCTTATAAGGAACAGATCGACAAGCTGATGACCGAGCGCGGTTACATCACCGTCGATGTGATCAGCCTCAACAGCGATCATCCGCAGAAAGCCGAATTGCGCGCCAAGTTCCTCGAAGAACACCGCCATGGCGAAGACGAGGTGCGATTTTTCGTCGCCGGGCGTGGCTTGTTTACCCTGCACATCGACGATTACGTCTACGCCGTGCTTTGTGAGAAGAACGATCTGATCTCGGTTCCCGCCGGCACCAGGCACTGGTTCGACATGGGCGAGCATCCGCATTTCGTGGCGATCCGTCTGTTCAACAACCCGGAAGGCTGGGTTGCCAATTTCACCGGCGAAGACATCGCCGGCCGCTTTCCGCGTCTGGAGGACTGAAACCGTGTCGATCAAAGTAATTCTCACCGACATCGAAGGCACCACCAGCGCGGTGAGTTTCGTGTTTGACGTGCTGTTCCCCTACGCCGCCAAACATTTGCCGGACTTTGTGCGCCAGAACGCTTCGCGTGCTGATGTCGCCGAACAGCTCGACGCCGTGCGCCGCGACAGCTTTGAGCCGCAGGCCGATGTTGAACGGGTTGTTGAAATCCTCTTGAGCTGGATCGCCGAGGATCGCAAAGCCACGCCACTCAAGGCCTTGCAAGGCATGGTCTGGGCGCAGGGGTACCGGGCCGGGCAGTTGAAAGGGCACGTTTACCCGGATGCCGTTGCAGCATTGCAACGCTGGCATGCGGCGGGCTATCAGCTGTTTGTTTACTCGTCCGGTTCGATCCAGGCGCAGAAGCTGATCTTTGGATGCTCGGAGGCCGGGGATCTGACGCCGCTGTTCAGCGGGTATTTTGATACGACATCGGGCGCCAAGCGTGAGGCGCAGTCCTATCGCAATATTCAGCAGGCCATAGGTGTCGAGGCAGACGAAATCCTGTTCCTGTCGGACATCGTCGAAGAGCTCGACGCTGCGCAGTCAGCCGGACTGAAAACCTGCGGCCTGGCGCGTGAAGGCGGCGAATTGGCAGGGCACGTGACGGTGGACACTTTTACTGGAATCGAACCGGAAGCGTTCTGAGTTAATCCAAACGAAATGTGGGAGTGGGCTTGCTCACGAAAGCGGTGTATCAGCCAGCATCTCTGTCGGCTGATACACCGCTTTCGCGGGCAAGCCCCGCTCCCACATTTTTTTGTTTAAGGCTGATTACAGCGAGTGATAGGTCGGCAGAGCAAAACGCTGCTGGCTCTGCAGCATTGCAATTTGCGGCAGCTCGCTGGCCTGTTCGGCCAGGTCACGGCGGATCGCGCTGATCGCCCACGACAGTTGGTCACCGGCATGCAGTTGCTGATACGAGAGTGCGCGTTTGAAGACTTTGCCGTCGCTGCTACGCAGAGTGAGCAGGATGCCACCGTCAGGACGTGGGGCAGTGCTGACTTCGTAGTTGGAGAACAGCGATGTAAATTTTTCTTGAATCAGGCTCATGTCATCAGCTCCGTATGTACTTGAATGGCAAGCATGCGGAGGTAGTTGCAGCGTTTGTGCCAGCATTGATGATAAATAAATCCCTTTAAAATCAGCATTTTACAAGCAATGCATTTTGCAGGCGTCGTGCAATCTGCATGAATGGCCATCGTGCATCCTGCATTTTGCGTGATTTTTCCTGGCAGAACGGAACCAAACGTCCGTACCAGAATCAGCGCTTTCCCCACCGGTGTCTCGGGATACAAATCATTGCAAAAACCGCGTGTACAGCCCCGCGAGCGCTGACGTACTTTCCCTCTCGACCCTCGACACAAACGTCGGTCGCTGCCATTACCCGATAACAAGAACAGCGACCCGCACGCCCGGGTCGAACGGGGAGCTTTCATGCGTCATGCGCCAAGCGACACGATTACCTGGGGCATGATGCTCCGCAAGCTGCCGATGATCGCCAAGGCCATCCCCCGGGTGGTCAAAGGCATGAAGGCAGCCAACGTCACTGATCCCACCCAAACGTGTGGCCTGGGCTGGACTTTCGAGCAAGCGACGCTGCGCAATCCAGACGGCGTGGCGTTACTGCAGGATGACGTTGCATTGACCTACACTCAGGCCAACCAGTGGGCCAATCGCATCGCCCATTACCTGAGCGAGCAGGGCGTTGGCAAAGGCGATGTGGTCGCGGTTTTCATCGAGAACCGTGCGGAACTGCTGGTGACGATCCTGGCGCTGGCCAAACTCGGCGCAGTCAGTGCGCTGCTCAATACCTCGCTGATGCGCGACTCGCTTATCCACAGCATCAATCTGGTCTCGCCGGTCGCCATCGTGGTCGGCGAAGAGTTGACTGCGGCCTATGCCGGCGTGCGTGACCAGGTGTCCATCGCAGCACCGCGCACCTGGTTTGTCGCTGATCACGACACCTACAGCCATCCGGGCATCGCGCCCGAAGGTTACGTCAATCTGATCAGTGCCAGTGCCGACGCCTGCAGCGATAACCCGCCAAGCAGTGCACAGATCTTCTTCGACGATCCATGCTTCTACATCTACACCTCAGGCACCACCGGCCTGCCCAAGGCCGGGGTATTCAAACATGGGCGCTGGATGCGCAGTTCGGCGAGCTTCGGCATGATCGCCCTCGATATGCGCCCGGATGATGTCGTCTACTGCACTTTGCCCCTGTATCACGCCACAGGCCTTTGCGTGTGCTGGGGGTCGGCGGTCAATGGCGCTGCTGGCTTCGCCATCCGTCGCAAATTCAGCGCCAGCCAGTTCTGGAATGATGTGCGCCGGTATCGCGCCACCACCATCGGCTATGTCGGCGAACTGTGCCGCTACCTGGTCGAGCAACCGGCCAGCGCCGATGACAACCGTCACGAGGTGCGCAAGATGATCGGCAACGGCCTGCGCCCCGGTGCCTGGGCCGCGTTCAAGACACGTTTTGCCGTCGAGCACATCTGTGAGCTGTACGCGGCGAGCGACGGCAATATCGGTTTCAGCAATATCCTCAATTTCGACAACACCGTCGGTTTCTCGCTGATGGCCTGGGAGCTGGTTGCCTACGATCACGACAGTGGCGAGCCGTTGCGCGGCGAGGATGGTTTCATGCGCAAGGCCGGCAAGGGCGAGCAGGGCCTGCTATTGGCGCGGATCGACGACAAGGCGCCGCTGGACGGCTACACCGATCCGCAGAAAACCGCCCGCGTCGTACTGCACGATGTGTTCAACAAGGGCGATCGCTTTTTCAACACCGGCGACCTGCTGCGCAACATCGGTTTCGGCCACGCGCAGTTCGTAGATCGCCTCGGTGATACCTATCGCTGGAAGGGCGAAAATGTCTCGACCACCGAAGTCGAGAACCTGTTCTTGCAGCATCCGTTGATCTCTGAAGCGGTGGCCTATGGGGTAGAAATCCCCAATACCAACGGACGTGCGGGAATGGCGGCGATCACGCCCGCCGAATCCCTGGCCACGCTGGATTTTGCCGAACTGTTGAGTTTTGCCCGGCAACGCATGCCGGCTTATGCCGTGCCGTTGTTCTTGCGGGTGAAAGTAAAAATGGAAACCACCGGGACCTTCAAATACCAGAAGACTCGCCTGAAAAAGGAGGGCTTTGACCCCGGACTCACGGGCGATGACCCGATCTTCGCCTGGCTGCCTGGCAGCGAAACCTATGTGCATGTCAGTGAGCAAATCCTCACTGAAATTCAACAAGGCAAACATCGATATTGAGTGTGGCTATTGGGGCGCTCGGAAAAAACCAAGTGACAGCCACCGTCGCGCTCGGGAAACTGTCGGCCTTCCGATAGACCGAAAATGGAGTGCCCCATGTCCGACCAAAGCCGCCAGATGACCCCTGAAGAAGCTGCCGAATTCACTGAGCAGGTTTTCAACAAGGCGCGCGACGGTGATGCCGAAATGCTTGATCGCCTGGTCACCGCCGGGCTGCCGGTGAACCTGAAAAACAGCAAGGGCGACACGCTGCTGATGCTTGCCAGTTACTACGGCCATATCGATGCGGTGAAGGTTCTGCTTAAACACAAGGCCGATCCGGAAATGCGCAATGGCAATGGCCAGAGCCCGATTGCCGGTGCAGCTTTCAAAGGCGACCTGGCGGTAGTCAAAGCACTGGTCGAGGCGGGCGCCGAGATCGAAGGTTCCTCGTTCGATGGCCGCACGGCATTGATGATGGCGGCGATGTTCAACCGCGTTGAAATCGTCGATTACCTGATCGGCCAGGGCGCTGATCCACAAGCCAGGGACGCCAATGGCGTAACCGCGCTGGATGCGGCGCGAACCATGGGCGCGGTGGATACCACTGCGCAGCTGGAGAAGTTGTTGGCTTGATAAACGTCAAGACATCGCAGCCTGTACTCGGTCAAACGCAGAATCTGTAGCAGCTGCCGAAGGCTGCGATGTTTTGCTTTTCTGCGCTATTCTTCGCGCCCGCAAAATCTACCTTCGCCACAGGATCCGCCCTCATGAAAGCCGCACTCGTCGAACTCATCAGCAAAATCAGCTCCGGCTGCATGGGCGAGGACGAGATCCTGAAAGTCGCCGACGAAGCCGCGCAGGCCTACGCTGATGCCGATGCGTTTCTGGCAGCCAATCCGGACATCAACTACGACGACACCTTCCCGATTCCGCTGGGTGAGTGGGTGGTGGTCGGCAGCCTGCCGGAAACCGTATTGTTCCAGGCCGACACCTACGTCGATCTGTTCGCGCAAATCGTTGCCTCGTTTGGCCCGGGTGTGGATTTCAACCTCAAATCCAAACAATTGGCCAAGACCGAAGCGCTGACTGCACTCAACCGCATCCAGGTGCAGATGAGTAGCCTGAACAAGGAAAACGGCGGTTACACGCTGATGAACTTCAGCCAATTGCTCGACGATGAGCTGCAGATGGTCCTTGTCTACGGGAACGATGTGCCGCGCGTGCTCGAGTTATGCGCCGAGATTGGCATCGCCGCTGCGCCGGCGCTGGAAGCCTTGAAGGTGGCCGTTCACGTCTGAACGCAATAAAAGGGAACCCTGCGCGCGACCGTCTATCCTAAAAGTGCATGCCACTATTCTGGAGCGACACCATGGGTTCCACGTTCAACGGTCTGATTGGTCTGATCATTCTTGCCCTCGACATCTGGGCCATCATCAACGTACTGAAAAGCGGCACCTCCACCGGGATGAAAATCGTCTGGGTGTTGCTGATCATCTTCCTGCCGGTGCTCGGCCTGATCATCTGGGCGATTGCCGGGCCACGGGGCAACGTGCGGATCTGAATCAGCTAACACCGCAATACCCTGTAGGAGCTGCCGAAGGCTGCGATCTTTTTGGGACGCAGAGCGTCCCCAGTTGCATTCCCACGCAGAGCGTGGGAACGATCAAAGATCGCAGCCTTCGGCAGCTCCTACAGGAATTGTGGTTGTGAGGTTCGACCTGTCATCTTCGGCAACGTAGAATGCGCGCCTTTCCCGGGCAATCGTCCCCACGATGACGCCCGCGCATTTATCGGAGCACCTGACCATGACCGTCACCAAGACCAGCGAGTACCTGGAAACCCTCTACGAAGGCTACGGCCAGCGTTTTCGCATGGAAAAACTGCTGCACGAAGTGCGCACCGAGCACCAGCACCTGGTGATCTTCCAGAACCCGCGCATGGGCCGGGTCATGGCGCTGGACGGCGTGATCCAGACCACCGAAGCTGACGAATTCATCTATCACGAAATGCTCACCCACGTGCCAATCCTCGCCCACGGCACTGCCAAGCGCGTGTTGATCATTGGCGGTGGTGACGGCGGCATGCTGCGCGAAGTGACCAAGCACGCCGGCGTCGAGCACATCACCATGGTCGAAATCGACGGCACCGTGGTCGACATGTGCAAGGAATTCCTGCCGAACCATTCCGCCGGTGCCTACGACGACCCGCGCCTGAACCTGGTGATCGATGACGGCATGCGTTTCGTCGCCACCACCACTGAAAAATTCGACGTGATCATCTCCGACTCCACCGACCCGATCGGCCCGGGCGAAGTGCTGTTTTCGGAGAACTTTTACCAGGCGTGCCACCGCTGCCTGAACGAAGGCGGCATCCTCGTCACCCAGAACGGCACACCGTTCATGCAGATCGACGAAGTCAAAACCACCGCCGGTCGCCTGCGCAGTCTGTTCCCGGACTGGCACTTCTACCAGGCCGCCGTGCCGACCTACATCGGCGGCTCGATGACCTTCGCCTGGGGCTCGACCAACCCGGCCTACCGCAAGCTCAGCCGTGAAACCCTGCAGCAGCGCTTCATCGGCAGCGGCATCGTCACGCGTTACTACAATCCGGAGATCCACATCGGCGCATTCGCTCTGCCGCAATACGTGCTGCAAGCAGTCAACAAGCCGAGCAACGACTAAGACGACCCTGCAAAAGTCCCTCCCTGTGGGAGCGGGCTTGCTCGCGAAGAGGCCGTGCCATTCGACATTGATGTGACTGGCACACCGATTCTCGAGCAAGCCCGCTCGCACATTTGTCTGTGCGTTTTTCACGATCACGGCTGTAATCCTTTTGAACCAACTATCGTGCGAAAAAGTCGAGATAGAGGTAAGCCCATTTACGGGTTGATCGAGGAGGCACTGATGCAAAAGTGGAAAGTCACTTTCGTGGATGATCACGGCGAAATTGTTGATGAAGTCTTCGAACGTGAGGAATGCCCGTCCGATGATGAAGCCGCGCGGCTCATCAAGGAGCGGCTTCTTCCGGTCGCCGCCCAGCTGGATCTCAACGATCTGGAAGGGCGCACCGCCGATGCCGGGGTGAAAAACCTCAAAACCCAGAACGGCATCGAAATCCGCAGCATCACACCTGTCTGAACACTTCCTGTCATCTCGTAAACCAGACCTTGGCAGCGGCGCTCTCTTGGGGCTACTCTGCAAGCGAGATCAGCGAATGGATCGCTAAGGTCTGGTCTTGTCAGCTACATGCTTGTTTCCCGCGCGCAACCACGTTGCCGTAGTACTTAGGCCAAAAGGCCCGGGGCGGGAATACGGAAAGTCTATCCATCAATCGAGGGGGACGATTCATGAGCACAGCCTATCAAGAAGACATCAGCAGCAAGGTTCTGCGCCGCATGAAAGAAGGCGGTTTCGATTTTTCCCGGTTCCATCCCATCGAGTTCTACGCGATTTTCCCGGACGAGGAGCGGGCGCGCAGGGCAGCAGGCAAATTTCGTGGCGAGTCCATCAATGCCCAGGTCAGTGCGCGCGACGATGGTGCCTGGTCGCTGGAATTGAGCAAAGTGATGTACGCAACCTATGACGACATCGGCGATTTTGAACAGGGCTTCTCCGCCGTGGTCGAGCCGTTGGGCGGCATCATCGAGGGTTGGGGCGTGAAGCAGGAGGTGCGCAATCGTTACCGCTTGAATTGATCTTGCGCATTGTCTGTCGAGCAACGGCTGACCTTCGGGTCGGCCGTTGTCGTTTCTGGCCTGTGCACATCGCTGCGGCAAAACCCTGAAACAAGAATCCCGGGCAAAAAAAAGCCACCGGAGAGGGTGGCTAAAAGGGAAGACGGTTATGCAGTGAAGTCTTGGCGGGACGGGGCTGCCAAGGCAGTTCAGATCAATTGAGCTGGCTACGTCGCCGCACCTTGCCGGTGAAGTTTTGCAGCGAATGCGCGGATTATCCGCAGGCGCGGCCGGGCAGTGAAATCAACTCTGACTATGCTGGTGATAGGCGATGCAATGCGTCGCAATGAAGCGGGGGCAATCGGGCCGGGGCATTTGCCGCACAGGAATGGTGCGCTGCCTTTTGCGTGGATCTACAACCGATTGATATCAAAGCGTTTATGCCGATGGCACGGGCCTTGCGAAGGCCTGTATGTCCGGAGTGACAAGGAGTACGGCATGATCCGCACCTATTTTGACGAGATGTACGATGCTGGCGGCCTGGTTCGCCCGCATTACCGGGAATTTGCCCGTTGGCTGGCCGAGACGCCTGACGAGTTGCTCGCGCAACGCCGCCGCGAGGCCGATCTGCTGTTTCACCGTGCCGGTATCACCTTCACGCTCTATGGCGATGAGCAGGGCACCGAGCGCTTGATTCCGTTCGATACGATTCCTCGCAGCATTCCCGCCAGTGAATGGCGGATAGTCGAGCGCGGCTGTATTCAGCGGGTCAAGGCGTTGAACATGTTTCTCGCCGATCTCTACCACGAGCAGCGCATCATCAAAGCCGGGATCATTCCCGCCGAACAGGTGCTGGCCAACGAGCAATACCAGTTGGCGATGCAGGGCCTGGATCTGCACCGCGACATCTACTCGCACATCTCAGGCGTCGATCTGGTGCGCGATGGCGATGGCACTTATTACGTCCTCGAAGACAATCTGCGTACACCCAGCGGCGTGAGCTACATGCTCGAAGACCGCAAGATGATGATGCGCCTGTTCCCCGAACTGTTCGCCGCCCAGCGCATTGCGCCTATTGATCACTATCCGAACCTGCTTCTCGACACCCTGAAAAGCTCAAGCCCGATCGACAATCCCAGCGTGGTGGTGCTGACGCCGGGCCGCTTCAACAGCGCGTTTTTCGAGCACGCGTTTCTGGCGCGGGAAATGGGCGTAGAACTGGTGGAAGGCGCGGATCTGTTCGTGCGTGACGACAAGGTGTTCATGCGCACCACTGACGGCCCGAAAGCGGTCGACGTGATCTACCGTCGCCTCGACGACGCATTCCTGGATCCGCTCGCGTTCAACCCTGACTCGATGCTCGGCGTGCCGGGGCTGCTGTCCTCCTATCGCTCTGGCAATGTGGTGCTGGCCAATGCCATCGGTACCGGGGTCGCGGACGATAAATCGGTGTACCCGTTTGTCACTGACATGATCCGTTTCTACCTCGACGAAGAACCGATTCTGAAAAACGTGCCGACCTGGCAATGCCGCAATCCGTCTGAACTGTCCCACGTACTGGCCAGTCTTGCGCAACTGGTGGTCAAAGAGACTCAAGGCTCCGGCGGCTATGGGATGTTGGTAGGGCCGGCCGCGACGACGGCGGAAATCGATGCCTTCCGCGAGCGCATCAAAGCCAAACCGCATGCCTACATCGCACAACCGACGCTGTCGCTGTCGACCTGTCCGACGTTTGTCGAAAACGGCATCGCGCCGCGCCATATCGACCTGCGCCCGTTCGTGTTGTCCGGGCGCGAGACCCGAGTCGTGCCCGGTGGGTTGACGCGTGTTGCGTTGCGTGAAGGCTCCCTGGTGGTGAATTCGTCTCAGGGCGGCGGCACCAAGGACACCTGGGTAGTCGAGGATTGAAGGAAGCTTGCCATGTTAAGTAGAACTGCCTCGGATCTGTACTGGATGTCGCGTTACCTGGAGCGTGCGGAGAACCTCGCGCGCATGCTCGACATCAGTTATTCGCTGTCGCTGATGCCGCAGGACGGGCGCGGCGACGGTCTGCACGAACTCGCCATGCCGTTGCTGATTACCGGCACTCTCGAGGATTACCTTGAACGCCACGGCGATCTGCACGCCGAAAGGCTGCTGCATTTCTTTGCGCTGGACGCTGCCAACCCGGCCAGCATCTACAGCTGCCTCGGCGCGGCTCGGGCCAGTGCCCATGCGGTACGCGGGCGAATTACTGCGGACATGTGGGAAAACATCAACGCGACCTGGCTGGAAATTCGCGGGATCGCCGAACAGGGCCTGAGCCGCTACGGCATGAGCCGTTTTTGCGAATGGATCAAGGAGCGTTCGCACCTGTTTCGTGGCGCGTCCTACGGCACGATCATGCGTAACGACGCGTTTCGCTTCATTCGTCTGGGCACGTTCATCGAGCGCGCGGACAACACGCTGCGTCTGCTCGATGCCCGCTACGAAATGGCCGGCGATCAGGCCGAAGCGGTCAGCGATGGCACGGCCCATGCCTATTACCAGTGGAGTGCGCTGCTGCGAGCCTTGTCGTCGTTCGAGGCCTATACCGAAATTTATCGCGATGCGCCCGGCGCCCGGCATGTCGCCGAATTGCTGCTGTTGCGCGCCGATGTGCCGCGTTCGCTGCGTGCCTGTACCGAAGAAATCGACCAGATCCTGGCGCAGTTGCCGGGCGCCAATGGCCGCCCCGCACAGCGCCTGGCGGCGGAAATGGACGCTCGCCTGCGCTACACCGGCATCAACGAGATCCTCGAAGAAGGCCTGCACGCCTGGCTGACTGAATTCATTCCGCTGGTGCGCCAGTTGGGCAACGCCATTCACAGTTCCTATCTGGAGGCTGCATGAGACTTTCCATAAGTCACGAGACCACCTATCACTACGAAGATCAGGTGCGGGCGAGCATCCAGTACCTGCGCCTGACTCCCCACGACAGCGAGCGTCAGCATGTACTCAGTTGGCAACTCGACCTGCCGCGTCCGGTGCGAGCGCAGCTCGATCCGTTTGGCAACATCCTGCATGTGCTGACCATGGACGAGCCGCACGAAGCGATCATTATTGGCGCCCGTGGTCAGGTCGATATTGATGAATTGCGCGAGGCCGAACACGAAAGCCAGTCAGCGCTGCCCTTCCTGCGCTTCACGCGGCTGACCGAAGCCGACGAAGCCCTGCGCGAGTTTGCAGAGAAAAACTGCAAGCAACGCCGTGATCGCACCGCGCTGATCGACTTGATGCATGGCCTGAATCAGTACATGACCTACACCCCTGGCTCTACCGAAGTCGACACCAGCGCCGCAGAAGCATTCGCTGGTCGCGCCGGGGTTTGTCAGGATCATACCCATGCGTTTCTGGCCTGCGCGCGCAGCCTCGGCGTGCCGTCGCGTTACGTGTCGGGTTATCTGTATAGCGAAGATTGCGAGCATCTGGCCAGCCATGCCTGGGCGGAAGCGTGGCTGGATGACGCGTGGTACAGCTTCGACGTGACCAACCAGCTGGCACGCCCCGAACGACATCTCAAACTGGCGGTGGGCCTGGATTATCTTGATGCCTGCCCGGTACGTGGCATGCGCCGGGGCGGTGGCTGCGAGCAGATGCACGCGAAGGTGTTCGTCTCGCCGACGCCGGTAATTTCCGTGCAGCAACAGTAATTGCGGGGCCTTGTAGGAGCTGCGGCACGCTGCGATCTTTTGATCTTATCTGTAAAAAACAGGATCAAAGATCGCAGCCTCGTTGCACTCGACAGCTCCTGCAAAGTTTTCTGCTGATCAGGGTTTAACTTTGCGCCCGGCCATGTGCATGAGATAGCCCACCAGCATTTCGAGATCCCCGTCCGGCAACACCTGCGTCGAAAACCCCGGCATCTTCGCCTGCGGCCACTGGCGCAAACTCTGCGGGTCGCGAATGTAACGCTTCAAGAAATCAGCACCGAAATACTCGGTCGGGCTATACGGAATATTCAGATCAGGCCCGAACTGCGCATCCCCGGCACCATTCAACCGGTGACACGCCAGGCAGTTTTTCTGAAACAAGGCAAAACCCTGGTTCACCGGATCATCGGCCTTCAAGGCACGATCCGGCAGCAGGGCAGGGAAGCGCTGGGCCACTGGCGCCATCAACTTGATGCTGGCGACTTCGAACGGCCACTGTTCGGGGCTGATATTGCCGGCATGCGGATCAGTCCAGACCAGATAGAACGGCCCGGCGCTATGCTTGCCCGCCGACAACGGTGGCCACGGCTGCGCCGGATCCTCGATTGCCAGCCATGCTCGTGCGCCGTCCCTGTCAAGCAACGGCGCAGCCGCCAATTCTGCGGCAAAGCCGTCCAGCGCCACCGCTTGCAAGTGATCTTCGGGCTTGACGCCGATCAGCAGCGCTGCCACAGGCACAACTTGATAGGTCATGTCTTTTTTGTAGGAAACATCATTGTTGATCGTGAGGGTTTGCACTTGAGGATGCTTGAGTAATTCCTCGGTCTGCCAGGTGCGGCTGTTTGCGCCTAACTGCAGGTCCAGTTGTGCGGCAGCCAAGGGCAAGCTCAGCAGCATGGCTGCGAGCGCAATGAGCGTTTTCAAATGATCGCCGTCCGTGTCGGGGGAGTGCGCAAAGGTTGGCACAACCACGCTGGCCCGGGTAGCGGGCCAGTCACATTTTCAGTGGCGATATACAGCACGCGCCGCTTGAGTCAGCCGATGACCTTGGTCAGATTCGGCAAGATCAACAACAGCGTCGTGGCAAAAAGAATGAGTCCTGCTTGACGTACTTTCGGTTGTTTGAACATGGCTTGACCGCCTTTATTGTTATTTCCTGATGCATGCCTGACCGCATATCCCTGACAGCATGCGTTGCACTTCCTGTTGGAGGACGCCCGTCTCGGCAAAACCCGACGACGATGGCGTACATGTTCACCTTAGGGCCCACGTCAGCGGTGGCTTAGATCCATTTCATATGGAGCGCTCGCGAAAAGCTTTAAAAAACACATGAGGCGTATTGCCAGCTTCTTCGCCGCCCGCTGGCTAGACAACTCGGTGACCTGAACCGGTTCACCTGAGACCCGATGACCGTCCGTCTGAGCGTGTGCGTCAAGCGCTTTGAGCAATGTGGTCATTGCCTGGCAGTCTGCTCGGGGCGAAAGTGAAGCGACCATAGATCAGGTTCGAGGACGTCATGACTGAAGCTTTGATTTTCGATGCCTTACGCACCCCGCGCGGCAAAGGCAAGGCCGATGGTGCGCTGCACAGCGTTAAACCGGTCAACCTGGTGGCGGGTTTGCTGAGTGCTTTGCAGGTGCGCACCGCGCTCGATACCAGTCAGGTCGATGACGTCGTCCTCGGCTGCGTCACGCCGATTGGCGATCAAGGTTCGGACATCGCCAAAACGGCGGTGCAAGTGGCCGACTGGGACGTCAGTGTCGCCGGCGTGCAGATCAACCGTTTTTGCGCTTCAGGTCTGGAAGCCGTGAATCTCGGCGCGATGAAAGTGCGTTCAGGATTCGAGGAGCTGGTGGTGGTCGGTGGCGTCGAGTCGATGTCACGGGTGCCGATGGGCAGCGATGGCGGCGCCTGGGCCCTGGATCCGCAGACCAATTTGCACAGCCACTTCACCCCCCAAGGCGTCGGCGCCGACCTGATTGCCACCCTCGAAGGCTTCAGCCGGCAGGACGTCGATGCCTACGCCCTGCATTCGCAACAGAAAGCGGCCCGCGCGCGGGCTGACGGCTCGTTCAGCAAGTCGCTGGTGCCGGTGCAGGACCAGAACGGCATCATCCTCCTTGATCACGATGAATTCATTCGCGCCGAATCGACCCTCGAAGGCTTGGGCAAGCTCAAGCCGAGTTTCGAAATGATCGGGCAGATGGGCTTTGACGCCACGGCGTTGCGGGTCTACAGCCATGTCGAGCGGATCAACCACGTGCACACGCCTGGCAACAGTTCCGGGATCGTCGACGGCGCGGCGCTGATGCTCATCGGCTCCGAAGCCAAGGGCCGCGCGCTGGGTTTGCAGCCGCGAGCGCGCATCGTCGCCACAGCCGTTACCAGTACCGATCCGACCATCATGCTCACCGGCCCGGCGCCGGCGACGCGCAAAGCGCTGGCCAAGGCCGGACTGCGTGTGCAGGACATCGACCTGTTCGAAGTCAACGAAGCGTTTGCCTCGGTGGTGTTGAAGTTCCTCAAGGACATGGCGGTTGACCCGAACAAGGTCAACGTCAACGGCGGCTCGATTGCTATGGGCCACCCGCTGGGTGCCACCGGTTGCGCGATCCTCGGCACCCTGCTCGATGAGCTCGAAGCGCGACATCTGCGCTACGGCCTGGCGACGCTGTGTGTCGGCGGCGGCATGGGCATCGCCACCATCATCGAACGGCTCTGAGCCCCGACTTCAAGGAACCCTGTTATGAGCGAAGCCATTCGTTACGAAAAAGGCCAGGACGGTATCGTCGTGCTGACCATGGACATGCCGGGCCAGAGCGCCAACACCATGAACGCCGTGTACCGCGAGGCCATGGCCGCTTGCGTTGCTCGCCTGGCAGCGGAAAAAGACAGCATTGCCGGGGTGATCATCACTTCTGCGAAGAAAACCTTCTTTGCCGGCGGCGACCTCAATGAACTGATCAAGGTCGGCAAGCCCGAGGCCAAAGCCTTCTACGACATGGTGCTGACGCTCAAGGCGCAGTTGCGCAGCCTGGAAACCCTCGGTAGGCCGGTGGTCGCGGCGATCAACGGCGCTGCGCTGGGTGGTGGTTGGGAAATTTGCCTGGCCTGTCATTACCGCATCGCCGTGGATGATGCCTCGCTGCAACTCGGTTTGCCGGAGGTGACGCTGGGGCTGTTGCCGGGCGGTGGCGGAGTCGTACGCATGGTGCGCATGCTCGGCATCGAAAAAGCCCTGCCGTATCTGCTCGAAGGCAAAAAGGTGCGCCCGCAACAGGCGTTGCAGGCCGGGCTGATTGATGAACTGGCAGCGAATCATGATGAGCTGCTGGCCAAGGCGCGCGCCTGGATTATCGCCAACCCGGCGGCAGTGCAGCGCTGGGACGTCAAGGGTTACCAGATTCCCGGCGGGACGCCGTCTAACCCGAAAGTGGCGCAGATGCTGGCGATCGCGCCATCGATCCTGCGCGCGAAAACCCAGGGCACGCTGCCGGCGCCGGAGAAGATTCTGTGCGCGGCGGTGGAGGGCGCGCAGGTCGATTTCGACACCGCGCACCTGATTGAAACCCGCTACTTCACCGAACTGACGACCGGGCAGATCTCGAAAAACCTGATTGGCACGTTCTGGTTCCAGTTGAACGAGATCAACGCTGGCGGTTCAAGGCCGCAAGGTTTTGCGCCTCATAAAACGCAGAAGGTGGGTGTACTTGGCGCCGGCATGATGGGCGCGGGCATCGCATTCGTCAGCGCCTCGGCCGGTATCGACGTCGTCCTCAAGGACATCAACCTCGCCGCTGCCGAGAAGGGCAAAGCGCATTGCGCGGCGCTGCTCGATAAGAAAGTCGCCCGTGGTCAAATGACTGCCGAACAGCGCGAAGCGGTGCTGGCGCGCATCGTTGCGAGCGAAAGCGATGCCGATCTGGGCGGTTGCGATCTGATCATCGAAGCGGTGTTCGAAGATCGCCAACTCAAAGCCAAGGTGTCCGCCGCCGCGCAACAGGTAGCGGGTGGCGAAGCGGTGATCGCTTCCAATACGTCGACGCTGCCGATCACCGGTCTGGCGACGGCGGTGCCCGATCAAAGCAAATTCATCGGTCTGCATTTCTTCAGTCCGGTAGAAAAAATGCCGCTGGTGGAAATCATCAAAGGTGCGCAGACCAGCGCCGAAACTCTCGCTCGCGGTTTCGATTTCGTTCTGCAAATCAAGAAAACTCCGATCGTGGTCAACGACAGTCGCGGCTTCTTTACCTCGCGGGTGTTCGGCACGTTCACCAACGAAGGCATCGCCATGCTGGGCGAGGGCGTCAGCGCGCCAATGATCGAGACCGAAGCGCGCAAGGCCGGGATGCCGGTCGGGCCTCTGGCAATCTCCGACGAAGTTTCCCTCAGTCTGATGAGCCATATCCGTCTGCAAACGGCCAGGGACCTGCAGGCCGAGGGGCAAACGCCGATCGAGCATCCGGCCTTCGCCGTGATTGACTTGATGCTCAATGAATTCAAGCGATCAGGCAAAGCTGCCGGAGGCGGCTTTTATGAGTACCCGGCGGGAACCTCAAAGCGTCTGTGGCCCGAATTGAAGACGCGTTTCGAGAAGCCCGACGGACAGATTCCAGCGAAGGATGTGCGTGATCGTCTGTTGTTTGTGCAGGCCATCGAAACCGTGCGTTGTGTGGAGGAGGGCGTGTTGACCTCGACGGCGGATGCCAACGTCGGCTCAATCTTCGGCATTGGGTTTGCCGCATGGACCGGCGGTGCGCTGCAGTTCATCAACCAGTATGGCCTGAAGGACTTCATCGCCCGTGCGCAATATCTGGCGGAGCAATATGGCGAGCGATTTACGCCGCCAGCGCTGCTGCTGGATAAAGCGGCGAAAGGTGAAATGTTCTAAGGCAAGCGGGCATTTCGGGGCTTGCCTTGGCCTGGTGTTTCAGGGCAGGCTCTGGGGTGTTCATTATTCCCATCACCTGTCAGGTATTTTTTATGCCGTTGCGCATCTGCATTCTCGAAACCGACATCCTGCGCCCCGAGCTGATCGATCAGTATCAGGGCTATGGGCAGATGTTTCAGCGCCTGTTTTCGCAACAACCGATCGCCGCTGAGTTCACTGTCTACAACGTGGTGAAGGGCGAATACCCAAGCGACGATCAGACTTTCGATGCGTACCTGGTCACCGGCAGCAAGGCCGACTCGTTCGGTACCGATCCGTGGATTCAAACTCTCAAGACTTATCTTTTGAATCGCTACGAGCGCGGCGACAAACTGCTCGGCGTGTGCTTCGGCCATCAATTGCTGGCGTTGCTGCTTGGGGGCAAGAGTGAGCGAGCATCCCAGGGGTGGGGCGTCGGCACCCACAGCTACAAGCTGGCGGCCAAGGCTCCGTGGATGAGCCCGGTGCGCGAGGAGCTGACACTGTTGATCAGCCACCAGGATCAAGTGACCGAGCTACCGGAGAATGCGACGGTGATCGCCTCCAGCGATTTCTGCCCGTTCGCGGCTTATCACATCAACGATCAAGTGCTGTGCTTCCAGGGTCACCCGGAGTTCATTCACGATTACTCGCGCGCACTGCTTGAACTACGGCAGGAAGCGCTGGGTTCGCAGATCTACAGCAAGGGTGTTGCCAGCCTTGAGCAGGAGCATCACGGCGCTACGGTCGCTGAGTGGATGATGCGGTTTGTGGCGCACAAGCCGGAAGCTGCCTGACACTTGCAAGTTCCAAAGATCGCGGCGGCAGCTCCCACATCGAAATTCTGTAGGAGTTGCCGAAGGCTGCGATCTTTCTTTTCTACAACCACCCCGATCGCTTGAAGCTCGCCCACAAGCTCACACAACCCACCGCAATAAACCCCAGCACCGCAAAATAACCGTAATGCCAGGTCAACTCCGGCATATTCTCGAAGTTCATCCCGTAAATGCCCGCCACCGCTGTCGGGAATGCCAGAATCGCCGCCCATGCCGCGAACTTGCGCTGCACCACGCTTTGCCGGGAGGCCTCAAGCAGCACACCGATCTCGATGGTCTGGCTGGCAATGTCCGCCAGCGTGCTCAGGTCTTCCATCTGCCGCGTCACGTGGATCTGCACATCGCGAAAATACGGGCGCATGTTCTTGTCGATGAACGGGAAGCTGAGCTTTTGCAGCTCTTCGCCGATTTCCACCATCGGCGCCGCATACCGACGCAAGCGCACCACGTCTCGGCGTAAACCGTGCAGCTTCTGGATGTCTCGCTCATTGAGAGCACTGCACAACACGTTGCGCTCCAGCTCATCGATCTCGGCGTGGATCGCTTCGCCTACCGGCTGATAGTTCTCGATGACGAAATCAAGCAGCGCATACAGAACGAAATCCTCGCCATGCTCCAGCAACAGTGGACGCGCTTCACAGCGTTGGCGCACATGCGCGTAAGACGCGGAGTGGCCGTTGCGCGCAGTGATGATGTAACCCCTGCCGGCGAAGATATGCGTTTCGATGAATTGCAAAACGCCGTTTTCGCGAACCGGTGAGTAGGTGACGATAAACAGAGCGTCACCAAAGGTTTCCAGTTTCGGTCGGCTGTGTTTTTCCAACGCATCTTCAATGGCCAGTTCGTGGAGATTGAACTGGCGTTGCAGGTTGGATAACTCCTGTGCGTCCGGTTCTTCCAGACCAATCCAGACAAAGTGGCCCGGTTTGGCAGCCCAGGCAGCGCCTTCGTCCAGAGAAATATTGGTGACTTTCTTACCCTCGCTGTACACCGCAGCGGCAACAACTCGACCCATGGTGGTAATTCACTTCTTCTTGGCAGATGGCAGGGGAAACAAGGCTTCAGCTTAGCCGTGTCGCTGCTTGAGAGTCAGTGAAACTTGTACAGTTCAGCTGGCAAAAGAAAACCCGCACGGGGCGGGTTTGTTTTTTACGCGGCTTGCAGTTGCCGATCCATCGACTCAATGCACTCGCGCATCTGCTCGCGGCATCGCTCGATGAGCTGGGGCATGTCATCCATGGTCAATCCGACTGTAGGAATCGCTGGCAGCGAGCGTATGAGAACGTTGCCGCTGCGCCAGCGATTCAGGCGCATGTGCTTGACGTAACTGCTCACGCACACTGGAACGATTGGCACGCCGGCAGCAATCGCCATCTGGAACGCGCCTTTCTTGAACGGCAACAACTCTTCTCCGAGGTTGCGCGTGCCTTCCGGAAATACCCAGATCGAGGTGTCTTTGTTCTGCAGGGTGTGGGTGGTCGTCAGCATCGACTGCCGCGCCTTGTGCGCATTGCCACGGTCGATCAACACATTGCCGGCCAGCCAGAACAACTGGCCAAACAAAGGCACCCACTTCAGGCTTTTCTTGCCGATACACACGGTGCGGCGCGGGACTACGTTGCCGAACACGAAAAGATCGTAGTTGGATTGGTGGTTGGCGATGATCACGCAACTGTCAGGCTTGTTCATCAAGCCGTTGACCTCGGACTTGACCCGCAAACGCAAAATGCGCATTGCTGGCAGCGCGTAGAGGCGGGCGCACAGTCGGCTGTTGTCCGGGTTGAACGGGCGGCACAGTCCAAGGATCACGCCCAGTACGCCCGCCAGAATAAAGTGCAGGCCCATCAACAACATACGAAACACGAACAGCATTTTGCAGGCCCACCGGGACAAAAGGTGGCGCAGTGTACGGATGTGCACTGTTTTCGGCAATTGCTGCTATAGAGTCCGGAGATGGCCGATGTTTAAGCGCATGTTTCAGCATTGCTCGTCAGGCGCGTCCTAGAGCTTCTAGCGAATCTTCAACGCCCGCTGTAAGAAAAAGCCCGACACGAGGGTCGGGCTTTTCATTAGCACGCGGACGTTGGACGAATCAGCCCAAATGCTGTTGGTCCTGGACGATGGCATCGTCGAGGATTTCCAGCAAATGCTTGCGCACTTTGAGCTTGGTGTTCTTGTGCGCGAGCATGTTGATCTTCTTCAACTGACGCGCGGCAGCCAGAGCAGCGCCCTGTAATTCTTCCGCAGTCACGACCTTGTCGAGGAAGCCTGCGTCAACGGCACCTTGCGGATCGAACATCTCGCCATTGATTACCGAACGATGGAAAGCCGAACGCCGCAAGCGATCACGTGCCAATTCAATACCGGCGTGGTGCATGGTCATGCCGATCTGCACTTCGTTCAGACCGATGCTGAACGGGCCGTCGACACCGATGCGGTAATCGGCGGACAACAGCAGGAAAGCGCCCTTGGCCACGGCATGTCCCGGACAGGCAACGATCACCGGGAACGGGTGAGAGAGCAGGCGACGGGCGAGTGTAGAACCGGCTGTCACCAGCGCAACGGCCTCTTTCGGCCCTGCCGTCATCACCTTCAGGTCATAACCGCCCGAGAGAATTCCCGGTTGGCCGGTAATGATCACCACGGCCCGATCCGCCACCGCCTGATCCAGCGCCGCGTTAAACGCCGCAATCACATCCGGGGAGATGGCATTTACCTTGCCGTTGTTCAGGGTCAGGGTCGCGATACCGTCTTCGAGGTGGTAGGCAATCAACTCGCTCATGACGCTATTCCTTTTAGAAAGATGGGCAGACGTTACCCACCGCCGCAAGCCAGGTAAAGCGCCGTGACTGACCTGTCAGTCACCGTTTAGCACTTCGGCCAGCGCGGCGCGCCTCTTGCCTTCTATAAAGGAAGCGCGCGGCCCACCCGAGATTGGCGGGTTTGCCATCGTGCTCACAGGCCGAACGTTGGGTGCTCTCTTAAGCGCATGAAAATTCTGAAAAAAAGTTTGCCATCAGAAAAGCTTTCGACTACATTAGCGCGCCTCGACAGACAGAAGATGTCTGCAGAGATACGGTGAAGTGTCCGAGTGGCTTAAGGAGCACGCCTGGAAAGTGTGTATACAGGAAACTGTATCGAGAGTTCGAATCTCTCCTTCACCGCCACATTCAGTAAACGCAAGCCCCTGATTTTCCTAGAGAAAGTCGGGGGTTTGTGGTTTTTGATGTCTGAAAAAAGGCCATATGGGACTGAGATGGGACTGGCGCACTATATCGGTGCGTAAATAGTGCCTGCTGAATGGATCATTGCCTTCATCATCCATCTGATGAACTAGGCTTCTCCAAACTTAGGTACAAGGACGACTTCCATGCCATATGACTCAGACTCCAACATTGCTACGGCAGATGCTCTGACATTGCTCCTGCATAACCAGCATGCCCTGGCGGCGGCGATTGAAGAGATTAGCCATTGGATTTCAGGGGCTGGCGCAGACGTTGTTGCCGATAATGCCGTTGCAGCTTTGGAAACACTGGATATAAACGCAACGGCGATTACAGGTGCGATCATGCGGCTACGGCAGCGCTAGGGGCGTCCTGGTTGGCTGCAATCGGCCAAAAGCGGACGCTCAACGCACTTTTTTCCAACCCAAAGCGGTCGTCATCATGTTCAAGTATTATTGCGCCGATGCTCGGACTGTTCATAGGTAGGTTGATGCATGGCCAGAAGCGTTAGGCTTCAACAGAAACTTCATTCAAAGTATCTGATTGAGGTAGCGGGAGAGGTGGTGCTTGATGACTGCCTTGTTGAAAAGCTATGGGCGCTCAACAGAGGTGACAGGTTTGAGTTGAATTCACGATCCTTCGGTTTTGGACCTGTTCAAAAATACCGCTTGGAATACGCGATAACGAGAGGCCCCATTCCTGGGCATTGGCTCTACAAAGAATTTGACCCAAAGGAACTGACATTATTTTTTACGGCAAAAGACTTTGCCGGCATTTGTCATGGCTGGACCTTGTTTGACGAGTGACCATTCACGGTTCGCTGCCTGGGAGGCAGCTTCTGGCCAATAGCCGTGATTAAGCGACCAGCGTAATCTTTCGGCCTTCTCGCACAATTGAGGCAAGCAACAGATGACGGAACAGCTTTGCGTTGTATTCATTCCGGCGCTTTCGGTGGCTTTGCAAAGCGCCGAAACGAACAAAGGCTCCCCACTTACAGAGTCCGAGGCACTCAAAATTCGTGATCACGCGACGTGTGTTGCAGTTCCATTCGACGTCGCCCTGGATATGGAGAACGAACGTGGGTTCCGGGACTTAGTCGCCGAGGACTGCTGGAATGAATGGCAACGACTACGGCTCTCAATGAAGAAATGCCCCCTCTGAATTGCACCCGTACTCAGTCATAAGATGCAGTCTTCACCTGCCCATTGCTGCTGAAATGAGAGGCAGCTATTGGCCGATAGCGGCCTTAATGACCTGTTCATTGAATTCCAGCCTATGTTCAATCGGCCCCCCCACCAGGCTCAGGTGTGGGGGCCTTTTTTTGTGGCCGTGGAAGCCGGTCCCCCCAGGGCTGGTCTACCATTCCCTCGATATCTGGTTGATCTCGGGACGTGGGAGTACGCATGACTGATACCTTGGCAGCACTGAAACTGCCGAACGCAGTGGAGGTGCAAACCCTGAAACTGCTGCACCAAATTGAACTGGCACACACGGCTGACGACCTGTTTCGCGCCAGTGATCGTGCCGAAGGTTTTGTGCTGGGCCTGGAGGCGGTCAAGGCGCTGAACGCGGCCAGTATCGAAGGTTTGTATAAGATCTTCGAGGCGGCGGCCACGGCGCGGCGTCAGGAGCACGAGCAGTGATCGGCGAAGGTATTCACGAAGAGGTGTTGCGCGCCCTGGTCGAACAACACGCGGTGCGCGAATGCCTGGTGGCCAGGATCAACGGCGGCCCCGACTGGGGCCTGTCGATTCGCCTGGGTGGCAGCGGCGCACGCTGGGTGCCAGTGCGCTCGCGGCGGGAGCCGCTTCGCACCTGGGCCAGCTTGACCGCCGTGGGACGTTTTGCCGAAGGCGTGGGCCTCAGCGGATTCAATGTAGAGCTGTAACCGGTGACAGCTTCAAGGCCATTTGCAACATCCCCACCACATCCGGTCCGTCTTCATTGATCCACGTCCCGTAGTGCTGACGGATCATGTTGCCGTTGGTGTGGCCCATCTGTTCGGCGATCCAGTCGATCGACGCGACCCCGGTGGTCAGCAACTGGCTAGCGTAGGTGTGCCGGCATTGTCCCGGCCCCCGATAACGAACGCCGGCGGCGAGCAAGTGCGCCTTGAAGAAACGATCGCGCACCACGAAGTCATTGGCATGCGGCAGCCCGGTTTTGGTGTTCAGGAACACGAAGTGAAGTTTGTGTTTTCGCACCGTCTTGTTGTCCCGCTCAACCACCTCCACGGTTTCCGCTTTTCGGTTGCGGTTCAGCGCATCGATCTTGCGCAGGGCGTCCCACGCCGGTGCCAGAAGGCGCACCCGCCGCGTGGATCGGCGGGTTTTCGTCACGCGATAAGCGCCGCGCACTTTGGACCGGCGAAAGGTCACCGTGCCTTGCGCCAGGTCGACGTCCTCCCAAGCCAGGGCAATGGTTTCCGATACCCGTGGACCTGCCCACAGCATGAACTGCACCATCAGCAGTTCTTGCGTGCGCTGGGTCGGGGTTTCGAGGATCTGCCGGATTTCGGCGCGGGTGAACGGGTCCGGCGCTTCGGGATCCGGCAGACGCACCATCAACCCTTCGGTCGGGTCGTGCGCGACTTTCATGCGCGTGCGATACAAGCGGAACACCTGGCGCACATTGCTGATGATATCGCGGATGGTCTTGTTCTTCAGGGTTTTGGACAGCGTGTCCTGAATCCATTCCTGCAGGTCCAAGTGATCGATCTGGTTGATCTGGACCTTGCCCCAGCGCGGGCGCACATGCACTTCGGCCTTGTTGGCGTAACCTCGGTAACTGGAAGCCGCGACACTGTTGGCCTTGATTTTCAGCCACAGATCCAGGTAATGGCCGAAAGTGTTTTCCACCAATCTGGTCGAATTGGGAAAGTGCCGCGCGTAGTCGAAGGTACCGGTCTGGATCTCGTACTCGATGATTTCGGCCAGGCGCTTGGCCTGGGCCACGGTGGCCGGTGTGTTGCCGCCCGGGAACGTCTCCCGGCATTTCTCCCCGTTGTACTGAAAATAGATCCTCACGGACTTACCGCGAGTTTCAACCCCACTCATGTAAACCTCTAACGCTGTATTCGTATGTCGACAGTCTGACGATCGGAAACAAAAAGGCCCGTTTCCGGGCCAAGTATCTGCGGGTGCGTCTTCTGGTGGACGCGGCTTATGCCTTGGGCTTGGGATGGCGCAGATGAGCGTTCAGCCGCTGACGCCGCCGGCTGCATTTATCGTGATTGCCCTGGGCTCGCCATTTGCCGCACTGATCGCACACGCTGGTGTAATCGATGTTCCAGGGAAAGCGGCGCACCGGTGTTACGGCTGGGTCACTGGACATGGCGTGAGTCTCCTTCTGTGGCGGGGCGGGCGAGTAGCTGACTGATCACGGCGGCATCCGTCGCGCTCAGATCGCCCATGCGGCTGGCCATCTGGCTCAGGCTTTCCAGGCGCGTGCGGGCCTCGGGGGTTTTGTGCACCAGGTAGCCGATGACGGCGGCGCCGATAATCGCGGTGGCCACCAGGTGGCGCGCCGGTGTGGTAGCCTTCGCGCCGCTGCTGCTGTGGTTCTGTGCTTGCATGGTTAGGGTCCTCAGTTGTAGTCGGGTGTCGGGGAGCTGCAACTCCTCGACACTGTTTTTTTCCTCAGTCCTTACGTGCCAGGTGGATCACCAGGCCTTCGAAACGCGGCTCATGTTCAACACATGACTGCCATTCCAACACCCGCAAAATCTGTTGCCGGCTGCAGTCGTCCACGAGGATTTCGCGCTGCCCAGCGGCGGCTCGAACTTCCAGCATCTGCAGCAAACCGTCCTCTGCGTAAGCACCGGCCTGAATGATCGGCGCGCGTTGTCCCGCCAAATCCAAACGGTCTTGCACCGACTGGAGCTTGTTGGTGTGGCCGTCGCCGGCATTGCCCATAAACACTTGGATCTGCATCGGTCTTGCTCTCCTTTACGCCTTGAATGTCCAGCACTTGACCGTGGTCGGCCGGGGTTGGGAAACAGGGTTGCGGTGATTGAAGGCGGCGCGCACGGCGCTGTGCACGGCCTTATTGCTGTCGAGAAATTTGCGCGAGCGCGACTCCTTAAGCAGGTCGCGCAACGTGGCCACGTCCGCCAGCTTCTGTTTGTGTTCGGCGGCGCGCTCGCAGAATTCGTTGAGGTTGATAGCAATCACCGCCGGGTCACTGCTGTGGTCGACCACCGGGTCTTCGCTCAAGGATTCGAGGTAGTCATAGACTTCCCAAAATTCGGCGACGGCCGGATGGTCGGAGCTGATCGAGGCCTGGCGTTCAATCGCCATCCGAACGATCTGCCGCTGCGTGGCAGCGACCTGCGGATCACTGAGTTTCAGCACCAGGCGCAGACCATCCAGCAGCGATAACAATTGCGCGTGGTTCTTGCTGATGCGCTCGACCCGGATGTAACCGCGCAGGTCGTAGCCGCAACTGCTGCAGTTGCCTTGCTCGCTCGCATAGGCCGTACCGCAGGCAAAACAGTGCGTGTGCAGACGGCGCAGCTTGGCTTCGTGTTCGGGCATGCGCTGGGCGAACAGATCGAGTACGGCAGATTCTTTGCCCACCGCTTTCAAGAGGAAGTGGCTGAGGGTGCCGCCGTCCAGTGCGTTCAACTGGTCAGCGGCAGCACGGCTTTCCGGGGTGACAGTCGGGCGTACAAAGTGCAGCTTTACGATGCGCGTCATGATCGCTTCGTGAGCCACCACGGCGGCGTTCTGGCTGATGGCGATCGTTCCGCGAAAGGGCGGTTCATACGTCTCGTTGCCCGCTGTCTTGACGCCTTTGGTGGCCAGCGTGCCGCCGCCGTAGAAGTCTTTCAGCTCGTCCCATTCGAAGGTTTTGGCGTGCGCCCGATCGTCGCTGTGGCGATCGGCCTCAAGAAACACCACCGGCATGCCGGACACCTGACCCATCAGGCGCGAACGCCCGGCCTTGGTTGATTTCATCGGGTCGAAACCCTCATAACCTTCGCGGCCGAGCAGTTTCCACAGCAGGTTGAGCAGTGTGGTCTTGCCGGCGCCGGCTTCACCAGTGGCTTCCAGGAAGGGGAAGGACTGGTAACGTGCGCGGATCTGTTCGCAGAACAGCGAGCCGAAAAAGAACACCAGTGCGACGAAGCCCTGGGCGCCGAAACAGGTCCACAGCAACTGTACCCACTTCTCGTTGAAGTCTTTTCCATCGCGCTGCAGCTTGATTGGTACGCCTTTCTGCAGCGTTTTCAGGCGCAGCTTGCCGAACTCGAAATAGTCTTCACTGTTGACCTTGTAGGTGGTGCCGTCCTTGATCGCGAGGTCGCCGTAGACGTAGCAGGCGTATTCCTTGCTGTAGCCGACGTAGTCGATGGTCGACACGGTTTTGATGCCAAACAGCTGATCCTTCATCAACTTGTCGAGCTGCTGGCCGCTGCCGGTGAACATGGCGCCGGCGGCCATGCCGAGCAGGCGTTTCTTGAATTCACTGGCCGCAGACAGCTGACCGCTGGTGCCCAAGGGCGACCAGGTATGGCAGCACAGCGAAGCCGCCCAGCAGCGCGTCGACGCCGATGGCAACTGGCTACGCCAGACCGATGGCAAGATCCGAGATCAGGCGATCGAGCGCGAAGTCGAAGCTCTGGACAACCGCGAGCAGTTCCAGAGCTACACGCAGACGATCGACGACCACTCGACCGAAACTGTGGGTGGTGTGAAAAAGATCGAGGCGCTGGGAGCGCTCAAGCTGATGTCGGGCGGATCCGCGAGCTTGGCGGCAGTGGATGATCTGCACCTAGCGACCGGTCGTGATCTGAACCTGGTTGTCGGAAAGAAGTACAACGCCACTGTGGGAGGCGATATGCAGGAGCGAATTGAAGGGCTGCGCCGAAGCATCGTAGCTAAACAACAGCACCTGATGGCACCGAAGAACTGGATTGGGTCGGAATCGATTAACTTATTTCAGGTTGTTTGCGATGTGCTTAAATTAATTGAGCATATGAATGTGCAAATAGCCATGCATAATCATGGCGTCACGCAAACGCCGAACAATGCGGGCAATTTTACCCTGTATGCATCGCAAGCTTCTACTGGCCTAGTAAAACTCGAAAAAATAACGTTGCAGCCGAAGCCTGCGGTATCGATGTAGTGTGTTTTATTTGTGGATGCACAGTTAAATGCATAATTTTTGAGTCAGCGCTATTAGGCGTAACTCAACGGTTGAAACCAATCAAGCTGCATTGTTTTTTTGTTAGCTGTAAAGTTTTCCGGTTATAGATATTCAATTGTAAAGTTAAGCTCGGCATTGGCTGTGCCAGGCTTCAAGTCTTCGTTATCGATGTGAAAATATGCGGCCGTCATAGGGATTTCAAAGTTTCCTCCTTTTGAATCATAACCGTCATAAATTTGTTTGGTTGTGCCGTCGATTATGGCTGGCTGGCCATTGGAGTGTTTTATCTGGATGCCAATACCCTTGGCTGTGGAACTGGAATTCAATCTGATGACACCATTTCGATAATCGGCAGTCTCGCCGACTCTCGTGAAGCGATAATTTATTTTATTAAGGCCTGCTGGGCAATTATTCAGTTTTATGCCAAAAGCAACAGGCTCAGAGTGGCTTCCCTGTGCCTTCCCAATGTCGCTGAGCGTGAAGGTGCCCATTCGGACATTGATATCCGGTGTTTCGCAGGAGGCTGCGACAACATTCATTTCCGTGACGCTTAGGGTTATCGGGTAAAGTTCGCCATCTCTGTAATAACCCAATATTCCGCCGGGGATTCTTGCACCAGCTTTGATGTCTCCGATTTTAACGATATTAAAACCTAGGATCAAATAGTTGAAAGTATAATCGGGGGCGGCATCCTTTGTGATAGCAGGGTATTGTCCAACTCTCTCCTGGTTAGTGGTCCATTCCCACGCCAAGCCTGTATCTCCTATGGGGTAAGTTCCAGAGGTCGCATTCTGTCCTCGTGCGTCCATACTTCCAGCGGAAAAGCTAGTAGTACAACCAAATCGATTTTTTAGCTCTTTCGCAAAACCATCGCCCCCTATGTATATTATCGTACCGTTGGGCGTATTCGCTGGAACAGTAATGCTGGGAGGGAGTTTGGTGCTCATGGTTACTGGGCCGTGCCCCGCAAGGTAAGTGCAGGTAGCATTTGCACAAAGGGGGATCGTAGCAGCAGCTAAAAGTGATACTGTGCGTAGTAGTGTTGATCGCATTTAAAAAAACCTATTCATAATCCTGTTAAATATCTCAAAAAAGCAGAGGCGCGTTGTATACACGTTGATGTGGCGACTTATTGTGAGATTTTTTATGTCTGACGCATGCGTTGCATGTATTTGATTGAGGGTGGAAGATGGCTGTTCCGTTTAAAATAAGAATGGTCTGTATTTTGGTTGTTGTGTGCGCACGCTAATTGTTTTTTCAGCCGAGTCGACACCACCACGACTGCGCATACGCGCAGCCATCGATGTACTCAATACCGCTCAACACAAAGCCGGTTACTGCCATGCCTGCCAGTGTCGCATCGAGCAGAGTCGGTTAAGGCTGACTAATCTAGCAACGTCCAGCGAGCTATCCGGAGGATGGACTAATCTTACGAGACCACTTTTTAAGGATGGCCACCATGCTGGATAACTCGGAATGCAAGATCGCCACGGCAGATGCTCTGACGTTGCTTCTACACAATCAGCACGCGCTAGGCGCGGCCATCGAGGAGATCACTAAGTGGCTTTCAGAGAGCGGCGTAGCGGATGTTGCAGGTAACGCATTCGTCGCCATGGAAACCTTGGACGCAAATGCACAAGCGATTACAGACGCGATTATGCGACTACGGCGATGCTAGCGAATCTCTAAGCTCTGCACGCGAAAAGGCTGGAGTCCACGAGACATCAGCCCTGCGAGTGTTCAATCGTTTGCAACGAATCGATCTCTATAAAAAATCGGTGAAAAAGCACTTATCCCCCTCCCGCCGGCGGGTTGCGCATCGCCTTTTTGTGAAAACGGAAACGTTGTACGAATTGACGCTCCGGCCACGTAGGCTGGTGGCCTCCTGAGCTAACTGGTCTTTGCACGCTGTGCAGAGTTTTGAAAAGAAAGGTAAGGAAGTTTGCACAACGAACGTTGAGGTGTTGGTGGGCGGAAGGGAAATTGAGCGCCGAGTTCATTGAGCCAAGCCTTGAAAAACCCGGCTTTTTCAGCGTTTTTTAAATGCGATCACGTTGAGTAATCAAGTAAAACGATGGCGACGGCATGACTCGGGGAGGTCGCCACAGCCCAACGATCATATGGGCGGTGGGCAGCGGATCGTCCTATTTGGACTGCGACTACATTTCACAGGGAATTGCTTCTCGTCAAACCGAGACTCAATCCTTGGGGAAGATTTTCGATTGCGATAAGTGCAAGGTTATCGGTGATGATTCGACCATCATCCAACAGCACAAAAGACGGAAACCACTGGAGCGTCTCGTCATCGAACTCATAGACCAACTGTCGGCTGATTTTTCCTAGCCCCTTCAGCCTTGAGATCAACCGGGCTGCTTGTGCCGCTGCGCCGGCCAACAAATCCATCGCTTGACGTAGTTTTTTTTCGTCCTTGCCTCTGAATAAAAAAGAGACTTGGCAACCGTCCTGATGAGAGTGGAAGTCGAGTATAGGACTGCGTCGATCAGCTAATCGGCTAAACAGCTTCCGAACCCACGCATGGATTGCGGGATAGGTTGCTTTTCCAGCCTCTGAAGCCAAAGCCTTCACAAAAGGATTCCAGACGAGGATCACATAAGGTAGGCCAATGCGAATCAGCTCTTGAAAAGTCTCTGCTGAGTTATGCGAAAGCTCAGTGTGTTCGACTCTGATAGGAGCATCGCTGGTGACTTGCTCCAGCCAAGCTGGGTCCACCTCTCTTGAGTCCGTTCCGATCTCTATCCACACATCATTTAGTAACGCTGGAAGCTGCTGAGGAGGCGGCACCGGGATGCCAGTATTCACTCCCAGCCCACGAAAGCTCAAAACGTCTCCGCCAGCGTAATAACCTAAAACCGCGGCGATAAACTTCCGACCGTCAGCAGTTTCAAAAAACGCACCCTCAAGTATTTGTCCTTTTGGACGTCCAGGGTCATGATTTTCAAGAAGGACAAACGGATCGCTGTTTATTGTCGCAACCAGTATATCTGGATCGACATCAACCAATAATTGGCCTTCATTATCGCGATCATCTGTCCAAACCACCGCGCGCACAACTTCGCCATACGCCCTACCTTGATGTCGCTTTTCCGCTTCAACCACCCATTGGAGGGCAGCGGGCGTTTCGTGAATAAAATCTGTCATGGGATACCAACTCTCCGATCGTGCTGACAAACAGATACTCAGCTTTCTTTCTTGCTACTCAGAGTCTCAAACTTTTCTTTGGTGAGCTTTTTCGTTTCTGCATACCCTTGGAGGTACCAAGAAAGGATCGAGGTCGTCTCCCTGAAGCAATTCAAAACCTCAACCCAGCTAGAATCAGAAAATTTCAAATCAGTGGCTGATATCTCAAACTCAATGGTTCGAGAAGCGTCCTCGATATTCGAGATCGAGTCAGTGATATGCGCCCCCGAAAAATGCACGTAGCCACACAGATTTTTGTAGACGTCGGGAAGCCAGGGATACTCGGCCTTATGTGTTTCAACCAAAAAAGCATCTGACAGGGGCTGTTTGCCGCTGCGGTCCGTCATCCTGTTGATCGGCACTCCCTTCATCACATCTGTAGCAAACTGATGAGGGTCAGAGACTAACCACGCGGCTGAAAATCGCAATGCGGTGTCTATATGCATTCGTAACATTGAGCGTGCACACACCATATTCCAGGATCGGACCATTGCCGCCGTAGCACTTGAGGTACTGACGGTTCGCTTAATTGCGGCGAATACCATCCAGTCCAACGGGTACATCGGACTGCCAGAGGGACCGACGACATCCATGCAAAGCTTAAGCAGTGCGTCCTTGTCCCGTTCCAGCGCCTGCAAAAGCGCCTCGACTTGCTCGCTACGCGGTGGGTGACCATTGTCCATATCTCAAACTCTCCTGATTCAATTTGAAAGCGGCGTCTTTCCAATTCGAAATACCGCGCCAAGAAATGGAAGGCCATGATCGAATCGCAGACTAGCAGCAATCAGTGAGCGCCTCGTCACTTGAACAGGCGGCTGGAGGCTTTACCACGAAATAATCCGTCCAATTTAGGAAGATTTCTATTCGGCACATATACACAGGCGCCCGCTTAGATCGCTGATTTATAAGGCCTCGCCCAACAAATAGGGTTGTCTTACTCGGGCTCATAATCCTTTTGTCCACGATTCAAGTCCGTTGCTCGACGAGCATTTTTGACCCTGTCATGAAAAGATGAGCGCGGATTACTGCGCTCGCGCTGGAATACATCGAACACCTCACGCGTCGTGCTCCCGGGTAAAGCATCTTCCCTTGGCATAGGTACTGGCTCCATCTGAAAGAAACCAGATAGCAGCGAGAGTGCTCCAGATTAAACCCGAAAGCGGTTGCTTGGGATTCGCCGTATGGATATTTTTCAAACGTGGGCTGGGAAAAAGGTAATTTTGGTAAGCGAGATGTAGAAATGGGCTACACCCCTTGTGGTGCCTGGCTTTCAGTCATTACCTCAAGAGGTAATTTTAGGTAAGAGTTAGGGTAATAATTTCTGAAGTGCCCCATTTTACTGGGTTTGAGGGCTATCAGGGATTACTCGTAGGAAGGGTAATTTTCTAACTTCATACTTACCAAATTATTACCTTTAAGGAATTCTCCCAACGCCACGATTTTCAAGGCCTCCAGAGGTTGGCTCATGCTGTATTACCAAAATTACCTTTTTCCCATGGGTCAACATGAAAGGTCGAAATGGCTTTCGCGACCCTGTTCTGCAACCTGGTGCGCAAAACCCATGGGACTGCCATGGGACTGAGATTAAAAATCTCGCTCCTCTGCAGCCCTTATAAACCGGGGGGGTGTGCTCAAAAAACCGCAAACGGGTAGTTTCGAATCTCTCCTTCACCGCCAAATTCAGTAAACGCAAACCCCTGATTTTCCTAGAGAAAGTCGGGGGTTTGTGGTTTTTGGCGTCTGGAAAAAAGGGCAGTAACGAACAACTGGGATCGACGATCTGGAATGTATGGCGGCGTGCCTTTCTTTCCGAGAAGTTGTACAAAACCCTGTCACCCGTCGAAATCTCCTACACGCCTCATTGACCCCTTGAACCGTCCCGAGTTTACTGTATGCGCATACAGTAAATTCACTATCAGGTTCGTATCATGAGTGTCACCATCCTCGGCCCTTTGTCAGGCGCGGGCGAAAAGCTTGCGCTGTATTCGTTTCGGATTCCCGCCGGTTTTCCTTCGCCGGCGGCCGATCACATTGAAAAGCACATCTCTCTGGATGAGGTTTTTGATATTCGTGCGCCGCACGTTTATCTGGCGAAGATCGAAGGCGAGAGCATGCAGGACGCGGGGATATTTTGCGGTGATCTGGTGATCGTCAATCGCAGCCTGAACGCCGAGCACGGCGATATCGTGATCGCTGGGCTCAACTCCGAGCCCGTCTGCAAGCGCCTGCACATGCGCGATAACGCCATCATTCTTCTTTCAGCCAACAGTAAATATCCGCCTCGTTACGTGATGGAAGGAGATGAGCTGGTGATCTGGGGCGTGGTGACTTACAGCGTGCGCGACCATGGCAAATCGTGAGCAGGTCTTTGCGCTGATTGATTGCAACAGCTTCTATGCCAGCTGTGAGCGAGTTTTTCGACCCGATCTGGCGAAGACGCCGATTGTGGTGCTGAGCAATAACGATGGCTGCGTGATTGCGCGCAGCTACGACGCCAAGCCCTTTGTGAAAATGGGCGCGCCGTATTTTCAGATTCGTGATGATCTGCGCCGCCACGGTATCCAAGTGTTCAGCAGCAACTACGCGTTGTACGGCGACATGAGCGAGCGGGTGATGACGATCATCGAATCCATGGTGCCCGCCGTCGAGGTGTACAGCATTGATGAGGCGTTTGCCGATCTGAGCGGCATACCAGGCGACCTTACCTTGTTTGGCCGGACCATCCGCTCCGCTGTTTATAAACGCACCGGCATCCCCGTCGGCGTCGGCATCGCCCCTACGAAAACGCTGGCCAAGCTTGCCAACCACACTGCGAAACGCCTGCAGGCGCACACCGGTGGCGTGGTCGACATCTGCGATCCGGTCAAACGCGACTGGGTGCTGCGCAACACCGATGTCGGCGAAGTGTGGGGCATCGGTCGGCGCATGAAAGCTCATCTTGAGAGCATGCAGATCAGAAGCGCGATGGACCTGGCCAGGGCTGATCCGTGGACACTTCGGCGCAAGTTCAGCGTGGTGATCGAGAAGACCGCGCGCGAACTGGGCGGCACATCGTGTCTGGAACTGTCCGAAACCGAGCCGCCGAAACAGGAAATCTGCAGCCGCCGCATGTTTGGCAACCGTTTGACTACCATCGAACCGATCAAGGAAGCCGTGGCGACTTATGTACATCGAGCGGCGCAAAAGCTGCGGGCACAGAATTCACTGTGCAAAAAGATCCGCGTGAGTATCCGCACGGGCATGTTCAATCCGCAGGAGGCCAAGTACGCCAATGGCGCGCTGATTGAATTGCCTTATCCGACAAACGACGTGCGACTGTTGAGCAAGTTGGCGAGCGAGGCGATTGACCGATTGTTCCGGCCGGGTTTCAAGTACAGCAAGGCTGAGGTGTTATTGATGGATCTTCGGCAGCCCGGAGAGTTTACCGAAGACCTGTTTGCAGATTCTCAACCCCAAGCGGCGCAGAAGGTGATGGGCGTACTGGATCGAATCAATCAGCGATGGGGCCATGGAACGTTGCGCGCGGGAAGTGTGCCAGCCGATCCGGATTGGGGGATGCGGCGGGAGATGATGAGTTCGAGTTTTACGACGAAGCTGGATCAATTGTGGGTCGTTAAATGTAATTGAAGCAGCGGGTGCGACGTTTGGTGCCGCGTTACAATCGCCGCTTTCACTTTCGCAGTATAAGGACGACTTTCATGATCATTTCCACCACTCATTCCGTCGAGGGGCGGCAGATCACGGCCTATCTGGACATTGTCAGCGCCGAGTCTGTGCAAGGCGTCAACGTGATCCGCGATATGTTCGCCGGCATGCGCGACTTCTTTGGTGGGCGGTCGCAGACGTTGGAGCGGGCTCTTAAGGAGGCCCGCATTCAGGCAACCGACGAACTGAAAGATCGAGCGCGGGCATTGCAGGCTGACGCCGTGGTCGGCGTGGATTTTGAGATCAGCATGCCGGCAGGCAAGGGCGGCATGGTCGTGGTGTTTGTCACCGGAACGGCGGTGAAGCTGCGCTGAGCTTGCCGTCAAGCCAAAGCTGATTTAGCGAGTGAGCGCTGATTGCAGCGCTTGATCCATTCGTCGGTGATCAATGCCGCTGGACGGCAAGTCCAGTAATGACCGGCTAGTCTCAAAAGCGCTGAGGGACGATATTTTCCAGGCAAAACTGTTTTGCCGGTGTCGACCCGGTTGCGTAGGGGAGAGTCTATGTCAGGTCCATTTATCGAAGATGATGGCGCAGAGTTTTCATTCAACAACTGTGTGCGCTGCGGTCAGTCGGAGTATCAGTCGGGTTTTGGCGAAGATCCGGTCAGCATCGGCAAAATCAAATCTATAGCCCCCAAAGGGCCGAAAGCGAAATTTCTGCCCAAGGTCACGGCAAGGACCAGAAAGTGATTTCATCCTGCACCCCGTCTCTGAGCGGGGTTTTTTATGCGCAAGAATGGGAGATGGAATGCAGGGCGGGCGTTGACATTAATGTCGGTTTTTTTTCACAAACTTTTCACGTTGGTCAACGTAGGGTGAAGCCATCCGTTAGAAAGCAAGTCTCCAGCCCGTCTCCCCAGCGGGCTTTTTTTTGCCCGGCATAAAACCTTTTCCCTGATCGCTGTCCAATCGACGCTGTCGCCGGCGTCTGGACTTTCCTGCGCCGCACATAGATCCCGCTCCTTTTCGTCATCCCGTTTATTTGAGGTTTTCGTCATGCGTTTAACACTGCCTGCTCTGGTTCTTGGCCTTCTGGTTGCTCAAGGTGCGATGGCTGCCGGTGATGGCACCGCTGCGCTGGGCGGTGGCCTGGGTGGTGCGCTGGGTAATGTGGTCGGTCAGAAAATGGGCGGCAGCACCGGTGCCGCCATCGGCGCTGGCGTCGCGGGCGCAGCGGGCAGTGCCGTCGCCGCACGCAAGGGCAGCCGTACCAAAGCGGCGATCGGCGGCGGTGTCGGTGCGGCCGGTGGTTCGGTGATCGGCAACAGCCTGGGCGGTCGCAACGGCGCCACCATCGGCGCGGGTCTGGGCGGTGCGGCAGGCGGCGCAGTCGGCAGCAACCTGGGCAAAGGTCACAAGCGCCACTGAGGCTGATTGCCTGTCAGAAAAAGCCCGGCTCGATGTCGGGCTTTTTCATGGCTGAACGTTTTGTCCGAAATCATCTCCAATCTGCATACGCCCCGCTTGGGCGGATTGTCCCGTTTCGGGAACTGCGAGGTTCATATGCGATTGTCATTATCTGCACTGTTTTTTGGCTTGTTCGTGGCGCAAGGCGCGATGGCAGCCGGAGACGGCACCGCTGCCGTAGGCGGTGGTCTCGGCGGTGCGTTGGGTAATGTGGTTGGCGGACAACTCGGCGGCAGCACGGGCGCGGCGGTCGGCGCAGGTGTTGGCGGCGCGGTGGGCAGTGCCGTCGGCGCGAACAAACGCAACCGCACTGAAGCCGCCATTGGTGGCGGTCTGGGCGCAGCAGGCGGCTCGGTCGTCGGCAACAGCCTCGGCGGCTCCACCGGCTCCGCCATCGGCGCGGGCCTGGGCGGTGCAGCAGGCGGCGCGGTAGGTAACAATCTTGGCGACGACGACGGCGGATCTCATTCCGGCGGCCACAAGCACAAGAACAAACACAAAAATAAACATCGCTGATTGATCAACGAAAACCCGGCCTGGTGCCGGGTTTTTCGTGTCTGGCCGTCAGGCAGAGGAACGATTGGCGGCAGGGCTTTTCGAACGTCATACATCCCACACGATCAAGAGGTTCGCCATGACTCCTGAAACCGAAGGCAAAGAAGAGAAGGGCCCGAGTGGACTGCCGTTTATCAATGACCCGGGGAATGAAGATCCGGGCTCGCTGATGGATGATGCGACAGTGCCGTTGAATGATGCGGATGAGGCGGATATGGAGTATGAGGAGGATGGGGATGAGCAGTGAGTGGAGTAGGGTGGCTTGAAAGTTTGGATTTGGTTTTGAGGGCCTGAGTGAGCAGGCCCTTTTTGTGGTGGGTCTAATCGATTTCTTTTGAGTCGGCCAATACATATAGATTGCTTATGGCTGACATTTTTTTTATTTTTTTTAGATTTATATATTCTTCTAATTCTTTTTCGATGTTGTTTTTGTTGCAATATTTTTTATATTTTGATGGTCTCTCGCGAGCGAAGTTGTATAGGCGCCAAACATCAAATCCATTGATTTCACCGTTAGGGCCATAGTCAAAATCTACACTTCCGGTCGATAAATTGATTCGACAGCCAATACCATGCAATTCATATTTAACGCCTCGCGTGACCCTCCCGCATCGCTTTATTGACTCGGTGCGCCAAAGCCTTCGAATATCTCGAGTGCCAAATTTTCTCTCAAATACCAGAGTGCTGGACTCTACCATAGAGATAAAGTCATTTATCAGGATTTCCAAAGTTTCACTTTGTTCACTCATCTTCTTCTGCGATGCTCCAATCTGTCTAAACCTACGTTGTTTGCTGACTTTAGTACATCTTCAATGCTGTTTAGAGTTCTGTCGTATTTTGTGAGATCGGTTATGAGTCTGATTGTCACATTGGTCGAAGTTTGCCGTGCAGCTGCTGCGCGATGGTGTCCGTTCAGAATGTATAAATGGCCGTCATGTTCTATTACGTCGATAGGTTCCACTGAGTCGTACCCGTTACGCATTTGGCTTTTATAGTCCTCGACTGTCTTGGTTGAGGTCTTTCCCTCGATTGTATGTAATCTTTTCAAAGTTTGTGGATCTATATCGTGAGCAATGGCCGGTACATCCGGCTCCCCCTCATCAACTCTAGCCGAGCCAATCCCACCCGGAACCTCACACCCAGGCTTCTTCGGCGGCGGGCAATTAGACGTCAACCCCAACGGATCCACCCACCCCGTCGGATTCGGCACGTACTGGTATTGATTCAACCCACCCGCGAGCTTCACCGGGTCCGGGGTCAGATACCGCCCCAATCTCGGGTCGTAATACCGGTGCCGGTTGTAATGCAGCCCACTTTCAACATCGAAGTACTGCCCCTGAAAGCGCAGCGGTTGATCCAGATAGTCTTC
>NZ_JBITTW010000034.1:0-63630 GCF_044542195.1 Pseudomonas sp. NPDC079367 | reverse complement strand
CGTTTCACGACGTTCGAGAGGGCCGAACTGGTGTTGCCGCGCCTGATCAAAACCGACGGCAGCCGCCAACCGTTCGACGAAGAAAAATTGCGCGCCGGCATGCAGCGCGCGCTGGAGAAACGTCCGGTCAGCGTCGAGCGCCTCGAATCCTCTCTGGTCCATATCAAGCACAAGCTGCGCGCCACCGGCGAGCGCGAGGTCAAGTCCCTCGTGGTCGGCGAATTGGTGATGGCCGAGTTGCAAAAGCTCGATGAAGTCGCCTACATCCGTTTTGCCTCGGTGTACAAGCGCTTTCAGGATCTCAATGAGTTCCGCGAAGAGATCGACCGCCTCGCCCGCGAACCGGTGAAAGAATGACCACCGCCGCCGAGCAGGCGATCCTCGACGCGCATTTCATGGCCCGCGCGCTGGAACTGGCGCGCAAAGGTCACTACACCACCCATCCCAATCCTCGGGTCGGTTGCGTGGTGGTGCGTGACGGGCAGATTGTCGGCGAAGGCTGGCATGAGCGCGCCGGCGAGCCCCATGCCGAAGTCCACGCCCTGCGCGCCGCTGGCACGCAGGCCCGGGGCGCCACGGCGTATGTCACCCTCGAACCTTGCAGCCACCACGGGCGTACCCCGCCGTGCGCCGATGCCTTGGTGACCGCTGGCGTTGCCCGGGTCGTGGCGGCGATGCGCGATCCCAATCCGCAGGTCGCCGGGCGCGGTTTGCAGCGCCTGACCGAGGCTGGTATTGCCACCGAAAGTGGTGTGCTGGAGGCTGAAGCACGCAAGCTCAATCAAGGTTTTCTGAAGCGCATGGAACATGGCTTGCCGTTCGTGCGGGTCAAGTTGGCCATGAGCCTCGACGGGCGCACGGCGATGGAAAGCGGCGAGAGCCAATGGATCACCGGCCCGGCGGCGCGTTCTGCGGTGCAGCGTTTGCGCGCTGAGACGGCAGTAGTGCTGACCGGCGCCGACACGGTGTTGGCCGATGGCGCACGCTTGACCGTACGCGCGGACGAACTCGGTCTCGACAGCGAGCAAACTGCGCTGGCCATGAGTCGCCCGCCATTGCGCGTGTTGATCGATGGCCGCCTGCGGGTGCCGCTGGATGCGCCATTCTTCAAGGCCGGGCCGGCGCTGGTCGCCACCTGTGTCGCCGTCGAGGAGCAATACGCCAACGGCCCGGAATGCCTGATCGTGCCGGGTGAAGACGGCCAGGTCGACCTGCATCAATTACTTATCGAACTGGCCAGCCGTGGCACCAACGAGGTGTTGGTCGAGGCCGGTCCGCGACTGGCCGGGGCCTTTGCGCAGCTTGGGCTGGTCGACGAATTCGTGATCTTCATTGCCGGCAAGTTCCTTGGTTCCACGGCGCGTCCGCTGCTCGACTGGCCGCTGGCGCAGATGAAAGACGCGCCGGAACTGAAAATCACTGAAATCCGCGCGGTGGGCGATGACTGGCGAGTCACTGCGATTCCTGTCCCTTCAGCCCGCGTATAATTCCCGGCCATTGCGTTAGCCCTGGCCCCGTTCTCAAGGAGAACCCCATGTTCACCGGCATCATCGAATCCATCGGCAGTATCCGCGCACTGACCCCAAAGGGCGGTGATGTGCGGGTGCACGTCGACACCGGCAAGCTCGACCTGAGCGACGTCAAACTGGGTGACAGCATTGCGGTCAACGGCGTTTGCCTGACCGCCGTCGAGTTGCCGGGCAATGGTTTTGCTGCCGACGTCAGCCGCGAAACGCTCGATTGCACCGCCATGAATGACCTGAAAAGCGGCAGCCCGGTCAATCTGGAAAAAGCCCTGACACCGACCACTCGCCTCGGCGGGCATCTGGTCAGCGGTCACGTCGATGGCGTCGGCGAAGTGGTATCGCGTAGCGACAATGCCCGCGCTGTGGAATTTCGCATCCGCGCACCGAAAGAGCTCGCCAAGTACATCGCCCACAAAGGCTCGATCACCGTGGACGGCACCAGCCTGACCGTGAACGAAGTCGATGGCGCCGAATTCATGCTGACGATTATTCCGCACACCCTCAGCGAAACCATCATGGCTTCGTACAAACCGGGCCGCCGGGTGAATCTGGAAGTCGACCTGCTGGCGCGTTATCTGGAACGTCTGCTGCTGGGTGACAAGGCTGCAGAAAAGACCGCCGGCAGCACCATCACCGAAAGCTTTCTGGCCCAAAACGGCTACCTCAAATAATTCAAGAGAAGGGGGTGCCTTGTGGCGCTCAATAGCATCGAAGAACTGGTTGAAGACATCCGCCAAGGCAAGATGGTCATCCTCATGGATGACGAAGACCGCGAGAACGAAGGCGATCTGATCATGGCCGCGGAATGCTGCCAGGCCGAACACATCAACTTCATGGCCAAGCACGCCCGTGGCCTGATCTGCATGCCGATGAGTCGCGAGCGCTGCGAACTGTTGAAGCTGCCGCTGATGGCGCCGCGCAACGGTTCCGGTTTCGGCACCAAGTTCACCGTTTCGATCGAAGCTGCCGAAGGCGTGACCACCGGCATCTCTGCCGCCGACCGCGCGCGCACCGTACAAGCGGCTGCCGCCAAAGACGCCAAGGCCGAAGACATCGTCAGCCCGGGCCACATCTTCCCGCTGATGGCCCAGGCCGGCGGTACCCTCGCTCGCGCCGGCCACACCGAAGCCGCTTGCGACCTGGCGCGCATGGCCGGTTTTGAGCCGAGCGGGGTGATCTGCGAGGTGATGAATGACGACGGCACCATGTCCCGTCGCGCTGAACTCGAAGCGTTCGCCGCCGAACACAACATCAAGATCGGCACCATCGCCGACCTGATCCACTATCGGATGATCCACGAACGTACCGTTCAGCGGATTGCCGAGCAGCCGCTGGACAGCGAACTGGGCCAATTCAACCTGGTGACCTATCGTGATTCGGTGGAAGGCGACGTGCACATGGCACTGACCCTGGGCACTGTTTGCGCCGAAGAGCCGACGCTGGTTCGCGTGCACAACATGGACCCGCTGCGCGACCTGCTGATGGTCAAGCAACCGGGCCGCTGGAGCCTGCGCGCCGCCATGGCTGCGGTCGCCGAGGCCGGCAGCGGTGTGGTGCTGCTGCTCGGTCACCCGCTCGATGGCGACGTGCTGCTGGCGCATATCCGTGAAACCGGTGAGCAGGCAGCGCCGAAAAAACCGACCACCTACAGCATTGTCGGTGCCGGTTCGCAGATCCTGCGTGACCTCGGCGTGCGCAAGATGCGCTTGATGTCAGCACCAATGAAGTTCAATGCGATATCCGGTTTCGATCTGGAAGTTGTAGAATACGTGCCCTCCGAATAATGACCGGCTGTTTCCGGACTCCGATTCGCGGCAAATAATCACTGAGGGACGCGTAGCAGACGCGTCCCGGCTCTTTAAGAGAACTGACGAATGACCCTGAAGACCATCGAAGGTACCTTCATCGCCCCCAAAGGCCGCTACGCTCTGGTAGTGGGCCGCTTCAACAGCTTCGTGGTTGAAAGCCTGGTCAGCGGTGCCGTTGATGCCCTGGTTCGCCACGGCGTGAGCGAAAGCGACATCACCATCATCCGCGCACCGGGCGCCTTCGAAATCCCGCTGGTTGCGCAGAAAGTCGCCCAGAAAGGCGAGTTCGCAGCGATCATCGCCCTTGGCGCGGTCATTCGTGGCGGTACTCCGCACTTCGAATACGTGGCTGGCGAGTGCACCAAAGGCCTGGCCCAGGTCTCCATGGAATTCGGCGTACCGGTCGCGTTTGGCGTGCTGACCGTCGATTCCATTGAGCAAGCCATCGAACGTTCCGGCACCAAAGCCGGTAACAAAGGTGCCGAAGCTGCCCTGTCCGCTCTGGAAATGGTCAGCCTGCTGGCGCAGTTGGAGGCCAAGTGATTAGCGACGAAAGCGATCGTTTCAACCCGCGCGATCCGAAACCTGCGGATGCCGGCAAGCCGTCGAAAAGCGCCAAGCGTCGCGAAGCCCGTCAGCTCGCGACTCAAGCGCTGTACCAGTGGCACATGGCCCGGCAATCGCTGAACGAGATCGAAGCGCAGTTTCGCGTGGATAACGATTTCACCGATGTCGACGGCGCCTACTTCCGCGAAATCCTTCACGGGGTTCCGCAGTTCAAGACCGAAATCGACACCGCCCTGACGCCTTGCCTGGATCTGGCGATCGAAGAGCTGGACCCGGTTGAACTGGCGGTTCTGCGCCTGTCGACCTGGGAACTGCTCAAGCGCGTCGACGTGCCGTACCGCGTGGTCATCAACGAAGGTATCGAGCTGGCCAAAGTGTTCGGTTCGACCGACGGCCACAAGTTCGTCAACGGCGTGCTCGACAAGCTGGCCCCGCGCCTGCGTGAAGCTGAAGTGAAGGCGTTCAAGCGCTGATCGGCGCTTGAACACTTTTTCTCGGCCATGGGCGAGTTTGAGCTGATCCGCAATTTCTTCGCCGCCGCGCCTTGTGCGCAGGGCGGCGAAGGCGTTGCTCTGGGGATCGGTGACGACTGCGCCTTGCTGGCGGTTCCCGCTGGCGAACAGCTGGCGGTTTCCACCGATACGCTGGTGGCCGGCGTGCATTTCGCCGACCCCTGCGATCCGTTTCTGCTCGGTCAGCGCTCGCTGGCCGTGGCGGTCAGCGATCTGGCCGCCATGGGCGCTGCGCCCGTTGCCTTTACCCTTGCCCTGACCTTGCCGACGGTGACTGCCGATTGGCTGCAAGCCTATGCCCGTGGTCTGAACCGCATGGCGCAAAGCTGCGGCGTGGCGCTGGTCGGTGGCGACACCACGCGTGGGCCGCTGAGCCTGACCGTCACCGTATTCGGCCGCGTACCGGCCGGCCAGGCGTTGACCCGCAGCGGCGCGCAGCCCGGCGATCTGCTTTGCGTCGGCGGCGAACTGGGCAATGCGGCCGGCGCCTTGCCGCTGGTGCTGGGGCAGCGTGATGCGGCGCCCGACATCGGCCAGGTGCTGCTTGATCATTACTGGTCGCCACAACCGCAACTGGCGCTCGGTCAGGCCCTGCGCGGCAAGGCCACGGCTGCGCTGGACATCTCCGACGGTCTGCTGGCCGATTGCGGGCATATCGCGCTGGCGTCGAAGGTGCGACTTGAGATTGAACGCGAGCGCGTACCGTTGTCGGATGCTTTAGTGGCGTTTCTCGGGCAACGCGGTGCCGAGCGCGCGGCACTGAGCGGCGGCGATGATTACGTGCTGGCTTTCACCTTGCCGTCCGGCGATTTGCCGGCGCTGTTGGCTGACGGCTGGTCGATCCATGTGATCGGCCGGGTCAGCGACGGCCAGGGCGTGGCGCTGCTGGACCGCGACGGGCGCGACATCACCCCGCTAATTCGCGGCTACCAACATTTTCAGGAGACACCGTGACAGATCACCCGAAACAGGTCCCTGCCGAATTCGTGCCTCCTTCGGTCTGGCGCAATCCGTGGCATTTTCTCGCGTTCGGCTTCGGCTCCGGCACCTTGCCCAAGGCACCGGGCACGTGGGGCTCGCTGGTGGCGCTGCCGTTCATTCCGTTGTGGCAGATGCTGCCCGACTGGGGCTACTGGCTGATGCTGGGCATCACCATGCTGTTCGGCTTCTGGCTGTGCGGCAAAGTCGCTGACGATTTGCGTGTGCATGACCACGAAGGCATCGTCTGGGACGAAATGGTCGGGATGTGGATCACCCTGTGGCTGGTGCCGGAAGGCTGGTACTGGCTGCTCGCGGGTTTTCTGATGTTCCGCTTCTTCGATATTCTCAAGCCGTGGCCGATCCGCTGGATCGACAAGCACGTGCATGGCGGCGTCGGCATCATGCTCGACGACGTGCTGGCCGGAGTGTTCGCCTGGCTGGCGATGCAAGGGCTGGTTTGGGTATTCGCCTGATTCGTCTCAAGTGAGGAAATAACGGATGCTGCGACGCGGGTTGGCGCTGCTGGTTTTCGCTCTGCTGGGCACCGTTGCCCATGCGCAGGTGGCCGCGCCGACGCCTGCGGTCATCCATCTGGCCAGCGAAGACTGGGAAAATTACACCGCCGCCGATGGCCACGGTCTGGCCTGGGACGTGTTGCGCAAAGTCTTCGAGCCGGCCGGGGTCAAGTTGGACATTCGCACCGTGCCGTACACCCGTTCCATCGGGTTGGCGCAGTTGAAGGAAATCGACGCGCAGGTCGGCTCCTACCGCAACGAAGCCGAGCACTTGGTGTACCCGCAGTGGAATTTCGATTCCGATCACGTCTACGCATTGGGCCTGGCCAGCAGTCCGGCGCCGACCCAGGCGAATTTGGGTAAATACCGCCTGGCCTGGGTGCGCGGCTACCGCTACGAAAACTACCTGCCGAACATCAAGCGCTTCAATCAGATCGAGCGGCGTACCGGTATTTTGCTGATGCTCAAGCAGGGACGGGCCGATTACTACATCGACGCGCTGACCGAGGTTCAAGCCGTGGTGCGCGATGCGGCGGATCCGGCGCAGTACCGTTATTCGCATCTGGCTGAACTGCCGCTGTTTCTCGGTTTCGCCGATACCCCACAGGCTCGCGCGTTGATGGCGCTGTATGACCGGCGCATGACGGAACTGGTCAAGAGCGGGGAGCTACAGCCGATCTTCGAGAAGTGGCAGCAGCCGTACCCGTTCAACCCGAATTGAAGCCCAACACAAATCCCTGTAGGAGCTGACGAGTGCAACGAGGCTGCGATCTTTTGATCTGCTGCTTGTAGATCAAGATCAAAAGATCGCAGCCTCGTTGCACTCGACAGCTCCTACAAGGAGCGGGAGTGTCATCAAACTTTTTGATCGTTATGCCCGATAATTCAGCCTAAGCGTCTACAGGAACCTGCTGTTACAATGCCGGCCTGCGAATTTTCAGAATTTTTAGATCAGGAGCACACCGGTGCCTGTCGTCTTTGTTGCCGCTTGCAAGCTGCCAACGCCTTATGCGCAATTCACCATGCACGGGTTTCTCGATGAATCCACCGGCCGCGAGCACGTCGTGCTGAGCCTGGGTGAAATTGCCGACGGCGCTCCGGTACTCGGCCGTTTGCACTCCGAATGCCTGACCGGCGATGCCTTGTTCAGCCAGCGTTGCGACTGCGGTTCGCAACTGGACGCCGCTCTGCAGGCGATCGCCCGCGAAGGCCGTGGCGTGCTGCTGTATCTGCGTCAGGAAGGTCGCGGCATTGGTCTGCTGAACAAGATCCGTGCCTACGAATTGCAGGACGGCGGCGCCGACACCGTGGAAGCCAACGAGCGTCTGGGCTTTGCCGCCGATCAGCGCGATTACGCCATGTGCCTGCCGATGCTCGAGCATCTGGGCGTGAAAGCCCTGCGCCTGATGACCAACAACCCGCGCAAGGTCAAAGCGCTGACCGACATGGGCATCGTCGTTGCCGAGCGCGTGCCGCTGCACACCGGCCACAACCCGCACAACAAACTGTACCTGGCGACCAAGGCCAGCAAGCTCGACCACATGATGGGCAATGAGCATCAGGGCGAGGTCGACCGCGCGTGACCCGCGGCCAGGTGCGGCGGCGGTTGGCGGTGGCCTGGTGGCAATACCTGGCGCTGGCGCTGTTGCCGCTGTTCGTACTCAACGCGTTGTTCGGCGAAGGCCAGGGCCTCTTGCCGGTGCTGGCGATGCCTTTGTTCATCGCCGGCGTGGCCTCGATGTTTGTCAGCCTGAAGTATTTCGGCCGTTACAAACACGCATTGATCGCCACGCAAAAATCTCTCGATACCGCCGATGAACCCGCCGCCTGGATCGCCCTCGCGGCGCGTCGGCGTGCGGCGTTTCTGGTGGCGTCTTTGCCAGCGTGGATTGGCGCGCTGGCGGTCTTCGTCGGCCTCGAAGCCGTGCCGTTGATGCTGCTGGCGCTGTCCACCGCCGTGCTCTTCTACCTCTACCGTATTCCGCGTCAACTCGGCTGATGTCTCGCCTGTGGCTGGCGGTTCTGCTGCTCGTGCTGAGCAGCCCGGCGCTGGCCGCATTGCGGGTGGTCAGCCTCGCGCCCTCGCTGTCTGAAATCGTCGTTGAACTGGATTCTGCCGACTTGCTGGTCGGCGTGCTCGATGCTGGCGAGCGGCCGGCGGCGATTGCCGATGTTCCGTCTGTGGGTCGCTATGGCCAGCTCGACATGGAACGCTTGCTCAGCCTGAAACCGGATTTGCTGTTGCTCTGGCCCGCAAGCGTAGGCGCGGGGCAGCGTGATCTGCTCAAGCGCCTGAACATTCCGATCTTTGTCGCCGAGCCGCACACATTGACGCAGCTCGCCGCACAGATTGAAGCCATTGCCGAACAGATCGGGCGTCCTGAACGCGGGGCGAAACGGGCGGCCGAATTGCGCGAGCAGCTGGACGATCTGCGCCAGCGTTATCGTCGAGACGTGCCGCTGCGTGTGTTTTATCAAGTCTGGGACAAGCCGCTGTACACCGTCGGTGGCGGACAGATCATCAGCGATGCGCTTGAGGTGTGCGGCGCGCGCAATGTGTTCGCCGACCTTGATCTCCCGGCGCCGCAGGTGAGTATCGAGGCGGTGTTGCAGCGTGATCCAGAAGTGATCGTCGCCGGTGATCAGGCACAGCTTGAAGCGTGGACGGCCTGGCCGCAGGTGGCAGCGGTGAGGCAGGGGAGACTGCTATTGGTCGCTGACAAGGGCCTCGAGCGACCGAGTGGGCAGATGATTAGCGCCACCGCCAAGCTTTGCCAATTGATCGCGCCTGACCGGTAGACCGCGTCGCCTGCATTCGCGAGCAAGCCCGCTCCCACATTTGATTGGTTTCAACCATGAATCTGTGGTGCACCGAGATTCATTGTGGGAGCGGGCTTGCTCGCGAAGAGGCCAGTCAATCCAGCACAAATCAAGGATCAGAGTTCAGGCGTCCAGGTCACCCCGAACATCCACGCCCGACCTTCCTCCCGATAGCCATACTGCCCGCCTTCATAGCTGTAATTCGCCCGGCTGTAGCCCTTGTCCAGCAGGTTGTCGACCTTCAGATCCAGCTTGATCTCACGAGTAAGCGCCCAACTGCTGCGCAGTCCGAGTGTGCCGTAGCCACCCAGCGACTGGGTGTTTTTCACGTCATCGTAACTGCCGCTGACCAATTGCCAACTGGCGCCCACTCCCAAGCGATCGAACTGCCGATCCACATCCCAACTGGCCGTGCGTCGCGCCCGTCGCGCAAGGGTATGCCCGGTATCGCGATCACGCGGATCGATGATCGCCACGCCAAGATTGCTCTGCCAGCCGAACAGCTCGTGTCTGAGCGCCGCTTCAAAGCCATTGATCCGCGCCGACGCGACGTTTTGCGGGCGTGAGTTGCTGCCGAAGATGATCGCGTCTTCCAGGTCGGTGCGGTAAATCGAGGTTTCCAGGCGCGCGCTATCGCTCAACTGGCTGCGCCATTGCAGTTCGTAGCTTTTCGAGGTTTCCGGTTTCAGGTCGGGATTGCTGAAGTCCGGGTAGTACAGGTCGTTGAAGGTCGGCGCGCGGAAACCTTCGCTGTAGCTCAGCAACAGGTCGTTGTCCGGATTGAGCGGCAGGGTGAAGGTGCCGCTCCAGGTGTTCTGGCTGCCGAACTGCTGATTGTCATCGTGGCGCAGGCCGATCTCGGTGGAGAAACTGTCGGCCTGATAGCGATGCTGGATGAACGCTGCGCGATTCCAGCGGCTGTCCTCGTCGAACGCAGTGCTGCTGTTGACCCGGTCTTCGTACCAGTCGCCGCCGAGGATAAGGCTGTTGCGCGCATCCAGCATAAGGTCGTTCTGCCAGTTCAGCGAGTCGCGATAGGTGTTGAACACGGTGCGCTCGTCGCTGAGCTTGTCGAAGGTCTTTTCGCGGTTTTCGCTGTGGCCGAATTCGACGCGGGTTTTCCAGGTTTCGTTGACTCGCGCATCGACATAACTGCTAAGGCTGCTGACGTTGAAATCGCTGTAGGGCTGTTGTTGCAGCGACTCGAACGTCACCGGGTCGAAGCGGCCGAACGGATTGTCGAACTCACTTTTGCCACGGTTATCCAGCAGATTGGCGCCGATTTCGATGTCCTCGTTCAGCGCGTGGCTGATGCTCAGGCTCAAGGATTTGTTGCGGTAGGCGTCGTGATCGCCGTCGCTGGGGTACGAGTCGTGAGTGCGGTCGATCCCGCCAGTTTCGTTGAGGCTGGCGCCGAGGTTGAAGCGGGTTTTCTCATCGCCTGCGGACAATCCAAGACTGCGCTCCCATGTCTGCTGACTGCCGAAGCCCAGATGCAGGCGTGGCTGCAAGCCTTGCTCGGTGCCGCGCCGGGTGAAGATCTGGATCACCCCGCCAATCGCGTCGCTGCCGTAAATCACCGAGCGCGAACCGCGCAGCACTTCGACGCGCTCGATCTGCTCGATGTTCAGATGCTGCAGGTTGCTGTCGCCGGAAGTCGAATTGCCGATGCGCTGGCCATCGACCAGCACCAGGCTCTGCGCCGATTGCGTGCCGCGAATGTAGATCCCCGGCAGACTGCCACGCCCGCCGGTCTGCGCCACTTGCACGCCCGGCACGCGGCGCAGCAGATCCGGCACGTCGCTCGGTTGCAGGCGATCAATGTCTTCGCGGGTGAACACCGTGTTGGCGGCGCTGCTGTCGTTGCGCGCCTCGACCTGACGATTGGCGCTGATCAGCATGTCCGGCAGTTTCAGGGCTTGGTCGCGTTCGAAGGTATCGGCGACAGCGCTGGTGCTTGGCAGGAGGAGGAAGGGCAGGGCAAGGCGCGAGAGGTTCATGGACAGTTCAACGGCAGTTTCAGGTGTTACACAAATCAAATGTGGGAGCGGGCTTGCTCGCGAATGCGGTGAATCAGTCAACTCATCATCAACTGATCCGCCGCATTCGCGAGCAAGCCCGCTCCCACAGGGGTTATGCATGTATCCAGCAGTTTATTTTTTAAGCAAAGCCAGTCGCTGGCGAATCGATGCTTCGATTCCGGCCTCATCCAGCCCGCACTCGGCGAGCATCTGCGCAGGTTTCGCGTGCTCGACATAGATATCCGGCAAGCCCAGATGCAGCATCGACTTGAGGATGTTCTCGCGGGCGAGGAATTCGCTGACCGCGCCACCGGCGCCGCCCATGATCGCGTTTTCTTCGATGGTCACGATCAACTCGTGGCTACCGGCGATCTCGCGCACCAGCGCTTCATCCAGCGGTTTGACGAAACGCATGTCGACCACGGTGGCGTCGAGCTTCTCGGCGACTTTCAAGGCTTCGCTCAGTTGCACGCCAAACACCAGCATGGCGACCTTGCTGCCCTGACGACGGACAATGCCCTTGCCGATTTCGATCGGCTCGAGGTCTTTTTCGATGACTGCATTCGGCCCGCTGCCGCGCGGGTAACGCACTGCCGCCGGGCCGTTGTAGAGGTGGCCGGTGGTGAGCATTTTGCGCAGTTCGTTTTCATCGCTCGGGGTCATGATGAGCATGCCCGGGATGCAACGCAGGTACGACAGGTCGAAACTGCCGGCGTGCGTCGGGCCGTCTTCGCCGACGAGACCGGCGCGGTCGATGGCAAACAGCACGTCGAGGTTCTGCACCGCGACATCGTGCACCAACTGGTCGTAACCGCGCTGCAGGAACGTCGAGTAGATCGCCACCACCGGTTTCGCGCCTTCGCAGGCCATGCCAGCGGCGAACGTGACCGCGTGCTGTTCGGCAATCGCCACGTCGAAATAACGCTCGGGGAAGCGCTCGCTGAACACCACCAGATCCGAGCCTTCCTTCATCGCCGGGGTAATTCCGACCAGACGAGCGTCAGCCGCCGCCATGTCGCACAGCCACTCGCCGAACACCGCCGAATACTTCGGCCCGCTGGCGGCTTTCGGCGCAGCGGCCGGAGCATCCAGTGGTTCGAGTTTGGTGATGGCGTGATAACCGATCGGGTCGACTTCCGCCGGGGCGAAGCCTTTGCCTTTCTTGGTGACGATGTGCAGGAACTGCGGGCCTTTGAGGTCACGCATGTTGCGCAGCGTCGCGATCAGGGTTGGCAGATCATGGCCGTCGATCGGGCCGATGTAGTTCCAGCCCAGTTCTTCGAACAGGGTGCCGGGGACCAGCATGCCCTTGGCATATTCTTCGGTGCGACGGGCGATTTCCCAGGCGCCGGGCAGGCGCGACAGGACTTTCTTGCTGCCTTCGCGCATGCTCGCGTAGGTGCGGCTGGAAAGGATCTTCGCCAGATAATTCGACAACCCGCCGACGTTGCGCGAGATCGACATGTCGTTGTCGTTGAGGATCACCAGCATGTTGGCGTTGACTTCCGGCGCATGGTTGAGCGCCTCGAAGGCCATGCCGGCGGTCAATGCGCCATCGCCGATCACCGCGATGGCCTTGCGATCGCTGTCCTGCAGGCGGGCAGCAATGGCCATGCCCAGCGCGGCGCTGATCGAGGTGCTGGAGTGGCCAACGCCGAAGGTGTCGTATTCGCTTTCGGAGCGACGCGGGAACGCGGCGATGCCGTCCTTCTGGCGCAGGCTGGCCATGCGCTCGCGGCGACCGGTGAGGATCTTGTGCGGATACGCCTGATGCCCGACGTCCCACAGCAGACGGTCGTCCGGGGTGTCAAAGACATAATGCAGCGCGATGGTCAGCTCGATCACGCCCAGGCCGGCACCGAAATGCCCACCGGTCTGGCCGACCGTGTAGAGCAATTCCAGGCGCAACTCATCAGCCAGGGTTTCCAGCTCGGCTTCGCCTAACCGGCGCAGGCCGTCCGGCGTGTTCGCACGGTCGAGCAGGGGCGTGGTCGGGCGCTTGCGGGGTATCTCATGAAACGTCGTGGGCATCAGGCGAATCGTTATAGGTATAAAAGATGCGGCAGTTTACCTGATGCATCGCCCCCTGCCCACGCGTTGGTCTTTTTTGGCCGATACGCCGTCAGTTGCGCCGCTCGACGATATACCGGGCCAGCTCGCGCAACGGCTCGGCGGCCGCGTCAAACGGTCGCAGCGCCTGCAAGGCCTGATCGCGCAGTTCCAGCGCATAAGCCTTGGCGGCGTCGAGGCCGAGCAGGGCCGGGTAGGTCGGCTTGTCGCGGGCAATGTCGGCGCCCTGGCGTTTGCCGAGGGTCGCGGTATCGCTTTCCACGTCGAGGATGTCGTCCTGCACCTGAAAGGCCAGGCCGATGGCCTGTGCATAAGTCTGCAACGCCTGAAGCTGATCAGGCTGGGCGCCGCCGCTGGCCAGGGCGCCGAGCCTGACGCTGACTTCAATCAGCGCGCCGGTCTTGTGCCGGTGCATCTGTTCCAGGGCTTGTTGATCGAGCTTGAGACCGACCGAGCCGAGATCGATGGCCTGCCCACCGACCATGCCGGCCGGGCCGGCTGCATGGGCCAGCGCTGTGACCATCTGCAGACGGATTTCGCTGCTGCAATCGCTCAGGCGCGGATCGAGCAGGGCGCTGAACGCCAGGCTCTGCAAGCCGTCACCGGCGAGGATCGCGCAGGCTTCATCGAATTTCTTGTGGGTCGTCGGCTGGCCGCGACGCAGATCGTCGTCGTCCATGGCTGGCAAATCGTCATGCACCAGCGAGTAGGCGTGGATCAACTCGACCGCACACGCCGCGCCGCTGGCCTGTTCAGCCTGGCCACCGAGGGCTTCGCACGCCGCGTAAGCCAGCAACGGGCGCACGCGTTTGCCGCCGTTCATCACGCTGTAGCGCATCGCTTCGTAGAGCCGCGCCAGTTCCGGTAGCGGCGCGTTGAACAGCGTCTCCAGCGCCGCGTTGACCCGGGCCTGACTGCTCGCCGAATACGCCGCGATCATTCTGGCTCATCCGCGTCGAAGGGTTCCTCGGCGAGTTCGCCATCACGCTCCAGCAGCACCTGCACTTTCTGCTCGGCCTGGGCCAGCGCCGCCTGGCAGTCACGGGTCAGACCGATGCCCTGCTCGAAAGCGGTCAGCGAGTCTTCCAGCGACAATTCACCGTTCTCCAGACGCTCGACCAGTGTTTGCAGGTCGGCGAGGGATTGTTCGAAATCCAGTGCAGCTTTTTTGCGGGCCATGGCGGCAATTTCCGGTAGACGTTAAACCGGCGCGACACTAGCAGATAGGGGGGGTATGGGCAAATGAGCGGGCCGTCGCTAGGCCCCTCCATAACGGTCGGCGAGTCAATCCGGATAGCGGATTTTGTAACGCGTACTGCGTCCGCCGCCCGGCAGGCGTTGCAGGCAGCCCTTGTCCAGCAACTCCGCCAGATGCCGCGTCGCGGTGGCTTTGGAAACTTTCGCAACCGCTTGATATTGCCCTGCGCTGAGGCCCTGTTCGAAACCGCGCTCACCGCCATCGAGCAAGCGATTGAGCACTTTGATCTGCTCCGCTGAAAGGTCGGATTCGCGGTGCGCCTGCCAGAAGCGAGTCTTGCCCAACACCGAATCTATCCGGGTGATGGCTTGCTGCAGGCTGCGCAGCAGTGTCTGCAAAAACCAGGTCAGCCATTCGGTGATATCGAGCGTGGCCTTTTGGCTCGACTCCAGAATCCGGTAATAACCGGAGCGATCCTCGAGAATGCTTGCGGACATCGCATAGAAGCGGATCGCCTGCGCTTCGCCTTGAGCCAGCGCCAGATCGGTGATGGTGCGGGTCAGACGACCGTTGCCGTCGTCGAAAGGGTGCAGAGTGACAAACCAGAAATGCGCGATGCCAGCGCGTAACAGCGGATCCAGCGAAACCTGATCGCGGCTGGCTTCGAACCAGCTCAAAAAACGCTCTATTTGCTGTTCCAGCCGTTGGCGCGGTGGCGCCTCAAAGTGAACCGTTGGCCGGTCGAGTCGTCCGGACACCACCTGCATCGGTTCGCCGCCGCGCAAGGTTCCGACGAGTATTGGCCGCGCGCTGAACATCGCTTCCTCGGCGGGGAAAAGCCAGATGTGCCATTCCAGCAATCGTGCCAGGGTCAGCGGCTCGTCGAAGCCATGGGTGGCATCGAGCATCAATTGCGCCAAGCCCTCGCTACGCTGGCTGACGCTATCGCGATCAACCCATTCCAGACCCAGGCGCCGGGCCAGAGAAGAACGCACGGAGCCGACATTCAGTTGCTCACCTTCGATGGCGGAGGAGGTGACGATGTTCTGAAGCAACGCATCGAGCTCGCTCTGTGCGCTCATCGAATCGCCCACTGAGCCGGCCATTCCCAACAGTCGGCCCTGCGTCTGCACGCACTCGCGCAGCAGCGGGGCGAGGCGCTCGGCTTGCCAATTGAAGTCGGGCCAATCCGGTTGTTGCCAGATCCAATGTGCGGTCATTGATCACCTGTCGTAGAAGCGTGAGCCGAATAAAAACGCTATTCGGCTCATTTGGTGAGCCGAATATGCCGGCTATTCGGCTCATCGTCTACCAGGATGGCGCGATTCCTACCGCAATCACACATGTATCCGATTGTTAAAAAACTGCCGAATCGCTACTCTTCGCGGCTTCTACGGCCCCGACAGTTGCGGGGCATTCAGACGAAACGCAGTTCACCGCTGTGAAGTACCGAGGATCGGGTGCAAGGTTTCGTTCAAGGCATGGCAGGAGGCGTCACATGCGTTCATTTCTTTTGCTGCTGCTCGGCCTCGCTTGCGCGCCTGCGCTGTGGGCGGCGCCGACTGCGCAGTTGTCCGAACCGGTCGGCGGCTGGCGTTATCACGGCTTGCTTGATCGTTCGGAAAATCCGCAGGTCGCCTACCCGACGCCGCCGATCGATCGCGGCATCCAGCGCAACCGCACGATGATCCAGGGCCAGCTCAAAGCCCTCGGGCACATGCGCCCGCCGCACAGCCTCGCCGTCAACGGCAATCCATTGAATCTGTACACCGATGATCAGGGGCGTTTCGCCCGGCCTTACGCTTTCGGCGCCGGTTCCAACAGCGTTGAAGTGATCAGCGCCGAAGGCCAGTCGCTCAAGCGCGTGCAATTTTATGAAGCAAATAATCTGCGCACGCCGGCGAAGATTCGTCTTGTCTTGGGATGGGACGACCCGAAAGCCGAGCTGGATCTGCATATTGTCACCCCCGACGGTCAGCATGCCTTTTGGGCACGACCGGCGCTGAGCAATGGCGGCGGCCTCGACCCGGATGGCGTCGACGGCCCCGGCCCGGAAATGTTCACCATGACCGCGCCGCTGCACGGCACTTATCTGGTGTACGTCAACTATTGGGGCAACTACGGCGATGGTGGCTATAACTTCGAGGAGACCAGCAACCAGAACGAGGTGATCACCTCGCAGATCACCCTGGTGCTCAACGAAAACACCGTCGACGAAAAACGCGAAACCTTCATCGTGCCCCTGCGGGCGATCGGTGATCTGCTGCTGGTCAAGACTTTCAACTATTAAGCATCCCGCCACGGATGAACTCGGATGTTGTGAACATGAGCGATAACACTGTGACTCCAGCTGCCGCGACACCGGCGGCCAAACCTTCGCGGCGCTGGCCGCTGGTCGTGCTCGGCCTGTGCCTGGTGGCCGGTGTGGCGGGCGGTTTCGGCTGGCTGCTGCTCAAGCCCAAAGCGCCGCCAGCTGAATTGGCCAGTGACAAACTCGGCCTTGGCAGACCGGACGCCTTGCTCGAAACCCGATCGCTCAGCCAGTTGCCCAAGGACCTGCTGACGGTGCCGTTCCTCAAGGCCACGCTCACCGAGGATTTCGTCTTCTATTACGAAACCCACGCCGACCGCCTCGGCCTGATCGGCAGCCTGCGCCGGATTATCTACGAGCATGACCTGAAGTTGCAGGACAGCTTGATCGAACAGCTTTTTGATCAACCGGCGGATGTGGCGCTGTGGCGAGGCGCCGATGGCCGCTTGAAGGATTTCCTGCTGGTGATGGATCGCGGCGGGCTGGCGAAACTGCTCGAGCCACTGGCGAAAGTTGCGCTGGATGACACCCAGCTCAGCGTCTTCGGCACTCTCAAGGTCGGCAGTGATGAGATCCCGCTGTATCAGCTCAGCTACAACGCCAGCAAATCGCTCCTGTTCGCGTCGCGCGGCGACAAGCTGGTGGTGTTGTCCAATCCGGCGAAGTACTACGACCCGGAGAGCGGCGTCCCGGAAGAGTCGGGCCGCGTCTCCGCGCAAGCGCTGGCGGCATTGCTCAATGGCGAAAAACTGTTTCCAGAAGCGTTCGGCCTACCGGCGAAAGCTGCGGAAACCAAACAGCGCCTATCGGTCAATTCCAGCGTTCTCGCCATGGGCTATCAGCGCTTCATCCCGAATTTTGCCGGGCTGCGTTTCGACATGGACGACAAGGGCTGGCACAGCTATCTGGCCATGGACGAGCTGGAAAACCAGCCGGACTTCGATTTCAAACCGGTCTGGCAGGCGATGCCCCTGGGGGCGAGCGCTTGTGTGACCCTGCCGGTGGCGGCCGAACCGCAAAAACCGATATTGATCAAGCTCGGCGCTGAAGAAGCAGTGGCGCAGACCCTCACCGAACACGTCGCCGGTGCGGCGGGCCTGTGCTGGTACGCCGATTCTCGGCTGTACACGCCATTGCTGGTCGCCAGCCTCAAAGACGAGGACAGCAGCAAACTCGACGCTGATCTGGGCAAATTGTTCGGCTCGATGGTCGGCGCGTTCGAAGCCAACGTCGCTGAAAGCGTATTCCCGGTGATCGACAAGCAGGAAGGCCAGAGCCACCTCTGGCAGCGTCAGGTCAGTTCCAGTTTCGGGCCGTACGCGGCGAAGACCGCCGAAAACCCGGAGGCGATATCCGGCAAGGCGTACATGAAAGTCAGCCTCGCCCGTCACGGCTCGACGCTGCTGTTTTCCCTCGACGACAAACTCGTCGACAAAGCCCTCGGCACCCTCGACAAGCGCTTCCCGCCAATGGCCGACGTGTTGCCGAACGACGTGCTGATGCCGATCTACTTCGGCCCGGATGCGATGGCGCAACTGATGCAGCGCGAGACCCTCGACAGCCTGCCGCAGGATATGGAGCCGGTGTTCTACAACGCCGCACAAACCTACCTGATGCCGAAACTGCGCACCCTCGGTGGCTACGGCAAATATGTCCTGACCCTGCCCGAAGGCAGCGAGCCGGATGGCCACTGGCAATGGCTGCCGCTGGAATGGAAAGCGCTGTGAGCGCACTGATCCGCAGCCTCGGCCTGCTCGCGCTGTTGCTCAGCGCAGGTGCCCGTGCGGTTGAAGCGCCAGCGCTCGATCCGGCGCAATCCCAGGTATTCCGCGCCTGGTTCGTGCGCATCGCTCAAGAGCAGCTCAGCCAAGGCCCGAGCCCGCGCTGGTATCAGCAGGATTGCGCCGGGCTGGTGCGCTTTGCCGCCAACGAAGCGTTGAAAGTCCACGACGACAAATGGCTGCGAAGCAATGGCCTGTCCAATCGCTATCTGCCGCCGGAGCTGGCGCTCAGCGACGCGCAACGCAAGCTTGCGCAACAGTGGCAGCAGGGCGGCGGCAAGGTCGGGCCGTACGTCAACGCGATCAAACTGATTCAGTTCAACAGCCATCTGGTCGGCCGCGATGTATCGCAGGCGCGGCCCGGTGACCTGATGTTTTTCGATCAGGGCGACGACCAGCACCTGATGATCTGGATGGGCCGCTACATCGCCTATCACACCGGCACCACCACCCCCACTGACAAAGGCATGCGTTCGGCAAGCCTGCAGCAACTCATGACATGGAAGGACACCCGATGGATACCCGACGCAGCCAACCCCAACTTCATCGGCGTCTATCGACTGAACTTTCTCTCCCAATGACCGGTGCCCGCATGTTGCGTATCTGTTCGCGAATTTCTTTGCTGTTGGCGTTGTTGCTGTCGTTTACCTGCGTTAACGCCGAAGATTCGCTGGAACCGAGCAATTACACGCCGGTGGCCGGTGAGAGTTTCTTCCTGCTCGCCGACAGCAGTTTTGCCAGCGACGAGCCGGCGATGGTCCGCCTCGAAGCCCCGGGCCGTGATTACCGGCGCTTTCGTATGGAGCCGTACGGTGGCGCCGACATTCGCGTGTACCGTATCGACAAGCCACTGGATTTCCTCAAGCGCCAGAAGAACCTGCACCGCGTCGTCAGTGACGGCCAGTTCAAGGGCGAAGGGCTGTCCAACACTCTCGCGTATCTGTGGGACAACTGGTATCGAAAGTCCCGGCGAGTGATGCAGCGTGCGTTCTCTTACGAATCGCGCAAGCAGGTCACCGAAGAAGTGCCGGAGCTGAAAATGGGCGAGGCCATGGTCGCGCCGACGCCGTACGACGCGCAGCCACAATTCGCCTTGATTCCGGGTCTGCCGGTGGTTAGCCAGTTCCGTTATCCGCTGTGGCAGGCCAAGCCGATCCAGCCGCCCGCTGGGGTCAATCTGGCCGGCTCGTCCAGCGACTTTGTCAGTGTCGCGCCGGGCAACGTTTACATTCCGCTGGGTAACCTGAAGCCGGGGCTGTATCTGGTCGAAGCATTGATCGGCAAGTACCGCGCGACCACGATGGTTTTCGTCTCCAACACCGTTGCGGTGAGCAAGATTTCCGGTGACGAATTGCTGGTCTGGGCCGCGCGCAAACACGAAGGCAGTTCGGTGCCCAAGGTCAATGTGCTGTGGACCGACGGACTCGGCGTGATGAGCAGCGGTGCTACCGATGCCGACGGTCTGCTGCGCCTGAAACACGTCAGCCCGGAGCGCTCGTTCGTCATCGGCGAGGACGAAGAAGGCGGCGTATTCGTCTCGGAAAACTTCTACTACGACAGTGAAATCTACGACACCAAACTCTATGCCTTCACCGACCGGCCGCTGTATCGCCCGGGCGATTGGGTGTCGCTGAAGATCGTTGGCCGCGAGTTCAAGAGCGCGCGGGATTCGGTGCTGCCGGGCGCGGCGGATGTCAGTGTCAGCGTGCTTGATGCCACGGGGACCGAACTGCAAACCCTCGATCTGAAGCTTGATTCGAAAGCAGGTACCCAGGGCCGTTTCCAATTGCCGGATAACGCCGTGGCCGGTGGTTACGAAATCCGCTTCAACTACAAGAATCAGGCTTACAGCAGTGCTTTCCGTGTGGCGGAGTACATAAAGCCGCACTTCGAAATCTCGCTGAATCTGGCCAGGCAGGACTACCGCACTGGCGAGCCGGTCAAAGGCAGTCTGGTGTTGCTCTACCCGGATGGCAAACCAGTGGCCAACGCCAAATTGAGCCTGAGCCTGCGCGCCCAGCAACTGTCGATGGTCGACAACGAGCTGCAATACCTCGGGCAATTCCCGGTGGAGCTGACCAGCACCGAATTGACCACCGACAGCAAAGGCAACGCGACCCTGGATCTGCCAGCCGCCGATAAACCGAGCCGCTACATGCTCACCGTGTTCGCCAGCGACGGCGCGGCTTATCGGGTCAAGACCACCAAGGAAATCCTCATCGACCGTGGTGCGGCGAGTTTCCGCTTGAGCGCGCCGCAGCGTTTCAGCGCGGTCGGTGACAAGGTTGCCTTCAGCTACGCGAATGAGGGTGGCACCGAACAAAGCAAAGCCGTAACGCCGAGCAGCTACGCTTGGGTGCGCCTCGAAGATCAGAGCACCGGCGAAGGCAAACTCGCCGCAACGGACAAAGGCTTCAGCCTCGCCTTCGAACGTCCGGGCACGTACAACCTGACGCTGAAGGATCAACACGGTCGCGTCCTCGGCGCCACCGGCCATTCGGTCACCGGCGACGGTGTGAAAGCGGTGCCGGGCACCGTGGAAATCGTCCTCGACAAACCCGAGTACAAGGCGGGCGAAGAAGCGCTGGCGCTTATCACTTTCCCCGAGCCGGTCAGCGATGCGCTGCTGTCGCTGGAGCGCGACAAGGTCGAAGCGACCGCGCTGCTGGCCAAGGGCGGCGATTGGCTGAAGCTGGAAAAACTCAGCGACACCCAATACCGCGCGCGCATTGCGGTGAAGGATAACTTCGCGCCGAACTTGACCTTCTCCGTGCTCTACACCAAGGGCGGTCAGTACAGTTTCCAGAACGCCGGGATCAAAGTGGTCGCGCCGCAGATCGACGTGGCAATCAGCACCGACAAAGCGGTCTACCTGCCGGGCGATACGGTCACGGTCGACCTGACCACGCAGTTCGCCGGCAAAGCGGTTCCGGCGCATCTGACGGTCAGCGTGGTCGACGAAATGGTCTACGCGTTGCAGCCGGAAGTCGCGCCGACTATCGATCAGTTCTTCTATCACCCACGGCGCAACAATGTGCGTACCAGCGCCAGCCTGTCGTTCATCAGTTATGACGTGGCATTGCCGGGCAGCCCGGGTGCGCCGGGCAAGGCCAACCGCAGCGAGCGCGGCGTTAAAGTGCTCGAGCGTCCGCGCCGGGAGGACGTCGACACCGCCGCATGGCAGCCAGAGCTGTTGACCGGCGCAGACGGCAAAACCCGTTTCACCTTCAAGATGCCGGACTCGCTGACCCGCTGGCGGATCACCGCGCGAGCGATTGCCGATGATGGCCAGGTCGGGCAGAAAAAGCAGTTCGTCCGTTCGGAAAAACCGCTGTACTTGAAGTGGAGCGGGCCGAGCAAATTCCGCAAGGGCGATCAGCCGCAACTGGGCGTGTTTGCGTTCAGTCAGGCTCAGAAACCGGTCAAGGCTGAACTGGTGACTCACTATGCCGGCACCGAACAACGTCTGCCGGTGACCCTGAACAGCGGCATCAATTACTTGCCGCTACCGGCGTTTGCCCTGGCCTCTGGCGAGTGGACAGCGGAGCTGGTGCAGGACGGCAAAGTTGCCGATGCCCTGGCTGTGCGCTTGAGTGCAACCGGCGAAGGCTGGCAGGTCACTCAGACACAAAGCCTTGATGTCGTCACCGGCGATACGCCTTTGACTTTGCCGGCGGATGCCACGGATATTCGCCTGCGTCTGGATGACAGTCCGCAAGCGCTGTTCCGTTCGGCCCTCGATGATCTGCTCAGCTACCCGTACGGCGGCGTCGAGCAGACCGCCAGTCGCTTGTTGCCGTTGAGCATCGCTTATCCATCGCTGGCCTCGAATCCACAGATACGTGATCGCTTGCGCCTGATCATGCAGAACAGCCGCCTGCGGCTGGTGCAGATGGCCGGGCCATCGGCGAGCTTCACCTGGTGGGGCTACGACGGCGAGCCGGATGCATTCCTTACCGCCTATGCCTATTACGCCGACTGGAACGCCAGCCGCGTACTCGACCTGACCTTGCCGCCGGAGCACTGGCAGCGCGTACTCGAGGTGTACGCCAAGCAAGCGCCGAATACGCCATTGCTGCAACGGGCGCTGATTCTCTCGTTCGCCAAACAGATGCAGCTGCCAGTGAACACGCTGCTCAGCGGTCTGCTCGACGATCTGGCCAAGGCCGGTGAGGGCAGCGCCGAAACCTTGCTCGATGATGGCCAGGACAGTCTGGTGATGAGCGATCCGGATTCGGCGCTGGGTCTGGCAGCGGCGCGGGTGCTCAGCGCATCGTTGGCCGCGCAGTCGAAAGTCGCTTTGCCGGAGGCGTTCAATCGCCAACTGGGCGCAGCGCAACAACGTCTGGCGGTCAGTTCGCAGCCATTTGTCGAAGCGTTGAGCCTGTCGCTGCAACCGTTCGATCAGGCCCGTGCGACGGCGTTGTTGCAACGTCTGTTGCCGCAGCAATCGACACTGGAACGTGCATTGGCGCTGACCTGGCTGCAACGCAGCATCGCTCAGGCTTCGCCGACCATCGCGCTGATGCCGGGTGAGGGCTGGAAGAAAAACTACGGGGCCAGCGGCGAGATGTACTGGGTATGGCAAGGCACCACAGCGCTGCCGAGCGTGCTGAGCGTGTCCGGCACGCAAGAGCGGCCGCTACGTGCGGCGCTGAGCTTCCAGACGCAACAGCCACAGGTCGATCCGATGGCCGTGACCGTCACCCGGCGCCTGTCGCGTCTGGTGCCGGGCGACGAAGCGTTCACCTTCAAACTCGAGCCGGTTGGCACTAAACCGCTGTCCAGCGACAGCCTGTACCTGGACGAGGTTATCCTCACCAGCAAGGCATCGAAACCGCTGCGCTACGGCATGCTCGAAGTGCCGCTGCCACCGGGTGCGGACGTCGAACGCACAACGTGGGGCATCAAGTTGCAAGGCAAGGATGGCACCGAACCGACCGCGCTGGAGAAAGCCAGGTTCGAACCGGGGCAACTGGCTTACGCGGTGCCGGTCGATGCGCTGAGCGGCGAGTTACGCCTGCGCCATCTGGTGCGCTTCTCGCAGAAAGGCCAGTTCAGCCTCCCGCCGGTGCGCTTCAAACAAGTCTATGCACCGCAGCATCAGGCCCAGGAGGCGAAAGCCGCCCTCGGTCAGGTCACGGTCAACTGACATGCGCCGGCCGCTGCTGTGGCTGTTGATGTGTGTGATGCCTGCGCTGGCGACAGCGCAGGACGAGCCGTTGCGCGTGGCCTATCAGGGCGAGTTGTTGTCGTTGAGTCAGACGCAACTGATCAAGCGCGAACCGTTGCCAGCGTCGCTGGATGCGCCGCTGGGCAGTCTGTGGAAGTTGTTCGTCTACGCGTGGCTGGTGGATACCGGTGCACGGGAACCGGCTTATGAATGTCGCGGGCAGTCCAAAGAAGAAGTTTATTGCTGCTCGGCGGGCGGCAGGATCGAGCGTGATCAGGCCTTAGTGAAATCCTGCGGTCTGTATTTCGAACCGACGCGGTTGGGCATTGCTGCGACGGATTGGCGAGCGTATTGGCAGGCGCGGCAGGCGCCGTCGTGGTTGCTGGATTTGCCAGCCGTGCAGCCGGCAACAAGGGTTTCGGTTGCTGAGTTATTGGGCGTTCTGGCGTTGCTGCCAGCGCAGGATCAAATGCGTCGCGTATTACTTGATGTCGTGCTGAACGCGGCGGACGGCAATGTCGTCGGCCAACTGGGCGGGCGTCTACGGGTGAAAACCTGGAGCTGGCTCGACGATCAGGATGCACAATCGCGGCAAGGCGGATTCGCCGGTTGGACCGCCGACGGCGCACCGATCTGGGCGGGTGGACGCGGCACCGGTCAAATGGTTCTGCGGCATTACGGTCAGGCGCTGGCCAGCGTGTTGCCGACGGCTTGGCCAGCGGACGCGGGGCGTTGTGTGGAAGTCGGGCTGTTTTCGAAATATCCGGTTTCCAAGGTTCTGGCCGGGGATCGTGTTGCCACGTCAGGGCCATTGCGCGGCGACTACCGCGTCGAGTTCGCCAACGGCAATGCGCTGGATATCCACAGCGACGGCGAACTGTTTCTGCTCGACGACAAACTCGTCGCAAGACTTGATCGCGAAGAATATGTCGCCCGCGTCCTTGAGCGCGAAGCCAAACCGCAACCTGCCGAAGCCGCCAAAGCGCTGGCCGTAGCGATCCGCACTTATCTGCTGCAAAACGCCACGCGCAATGGCGACTGCCTGAGCATCGACGACAGCAGCAATCGCCAGCGCGTCGCTCCGCGCCCGGCTTCAGCCGAATCGCGCAACATTGCGGCGTGGACAGCCGATCTGGTGCTGGCCGGCAGCACGGTCACCTATCACTCCGAGCAGCCCGGCCCGGACAAACTCGCCTGGCAGCAAGCCGTCGAGCAAGCCAAGGCCGGCCAGCGTTACGACGCGATTCTGCTGCACGCCTACCCACGCGCCAGCCTCAGCCGCTGGGACAACCCGGTCGCCTCCTGCGAAGCATTGCCCGCCGCGCACGACTGGCTGCAGAAACAGCGACGCGGCTGGCGTCCGAGGCTCGAAAGCGAAAACGGCTACGACGAAGTCAGCACGTTCGCTGTCTGCAAACTTGCCTTCGGCCGGCCCTTCGTCGACCGCGAACGCCAACGCATTTACGTGCGGGGCGTGCTGACCTTGCAGGATCGCCTCGATTTGACCCACGAATATCTGCACCTGGCCTTTGAAGCACACCCCAACGGCCAGGATGAAACCTACATCGAAGGGCTCGCCCGTCACCTTTTGCTGGAATAGACCATGACACTCCGTTATCCACAGGTCTTGCTGCTGCTCTGTGCCTACAATCTATTGCCGCTGGCCCACGCCGCTGACGGCGTCAAACTCGACACCCCGGTCGGCGGCTGGCGCAGCGGCGCACCGCAAGGCGAGGGCGAGAGCTTCCGTCAGACCGTCAACTACCCGGCCTCGTCGGTCAACACACCGCTTGGCCAGGCCAATACCGCCAGAATCAGTGGCCAGATTAAAACCGTGCCGAAGAACAACGAACCCGGACGTCTGATCGTCAACGGCGTCAGCATGCCGCTGAAAATCGATCCCGCCGGCGGCTTCGATCGGCCGTTCTCCTTCCCCAACGGCAGCAACAGCGTCGAAGTCCGCAGCGCCGACGGCCAGCAACGCCACCGGACGCAGTTCCTCAATGCCCGCGGCGGCGCCACACCGGCCAAATTGCGCGTGCTGCTGGCCTGGAACAGCGACGGCACCGACCTCGACCTGCACCTGATCACCCCCGACGGCGCCCACATCTGGTACGGCAACCGCGTCGCACCCAACGGCGCCGCCCTCGACGTCGACGTCACCACCGGCTACGGCCCGGAAATCGCCGCCATGCCCGCGCCGCTCAAAGGGCAGTATCTGGTCTATGTGAACTATTACGGCGGCGGCTATCGCGGGGATGACGAGGGTGGGGATGAAGCGGTGCAGGCGCTGACCACGGCGCAGGTGACTGTCATTACCGAGGAAGGCACGCCGAGCGAGAAGATGGAGACGTTTGTGGTGCCGATGCGGGCGGTGGGTGAGCTGACGCTGGTGAAGTCGTTTAGTTATCCGTGAGCCACGGCTAGTTTGGAAAAACGCCACAAAGCGCATTGCCCTGATAACCGTGAACAATCGGTCCCAGCACCATGAACGGGCCGCAGGCGTAGAACGGCGATGGCACTGTTTGTTTTGAATAGAGCAAAGCGATTTCATTGCCAGACCCGTCACGTCCGAAGGACTGCTCGGAGTACGACGAACACACAGGCAACTTCAACGGCACAGGAATGATCAGCGCCCAAACCGTGATGCCACACCACTCACGTTGGGGCGTTGATTGAACGGTTCGGGTGACCGCTGGAGGGATCGAGCGAGCGCTTAGAACTTTGTACTCATCCGTTCTGTGCGTGGTTTTCTCAGGCAAAGCCACGATTGCGCCTACGCAGCCGCAGAGTTGAGAACTCATCGCGGCGATCAGAATGACTGGTCCGAGCATTGTGAAACGAGGGGTGAATCGCACGTTTTAGCTTCCTTGTGAAACGCTTCAGAACTGCAGGGCCCAGCTTGTTCGATTCCTTTGCGCGAGGCCTGACCTTTATGCAGACATTAAAAAGCCGGCTTGTGGCCGGCTTCTCGGGGACTGGCTTGGTTTATTTTTGGTAAACCGCGCCAGCCTTCAAAACGTACATCCGGATCTGCGTCCGGCTGTGGGACTTGGTCAGACGTTGGTCTGCCGTGTCGGGCGTCACTCGAGCCGCTGGGCGGGTCGATGCGCGAATGTGGGGCGCAGGATACTGAGTTTTGCGTTGGATTCCCAGCCTCAAGTGCGGTTTAGAGCCTGTGAAGCGGTACAAGCTATGAGTTTGTACCGGTTATCAGGGCCTCTTCACGAGCAGGCTCGCTCCCACAGGTTCGAATCAATCATAAAAACGGCACCACCGGCCTGCGCTTGCCCAGTGTCGACCACCAGAACACCCAGCCAAGTATGTGGATCCGCTGCTCCTCGATCTGCGCCGGGCGGAAAACCTCGTCGGGGTATTCGGCGCTGTTGTGGCTACGCATGCGCAAGCCGTTGCCGGGCATGCGGTGCAGGTATTTGATGCGCAGCATGCCGTCGTGTTCGATGGCGTAGATTTCGCCGTCGACGACCTGGGTCAGACCGCGGTCGATGGCGACGATTGAGCCGTCTTCGATGCGTTCGGCCATGCTGTTGCCGATCATGTGCGCGCAAATGGCATTGCTGTGCTGGATGTCGAGTTGATCGAGGTGCGCGCGGGGCAGGCGCAGGGATTGGTCAGGGTCGAGGATGACATGGGTTTTGCCGTCGCCGTTGGCGATCGGGGTTTCCTTGAAAAAAGCCAGGTCGATGTCGCTGGGGTTGATGACGGTATAGACGCCGCAGATGGCCTGGGCATCGAACGTGTCGCCATTGCTGGCGGGTGGGTGCAGGCGCGGGACCTCCTTGACGCCTTCCCCGGTTTTCAGCCATTCACTATTGACCGACAACAGGCGTGAGACTTCTTCCATGCGATACGCCGGGACGCCCCGGGTGTACCAGTTATGAACGTTTTGGGCTTCCGTGCCCCAGAACCTTGCGAAATCTGTGGTGCTGATGTTCGCTGCTTCCAGGAGTGCCTTGAATCGTGGACCGCTAGTGTTCTTTCTCATAAACACGGAGTCTACGGCCGCACTAGAGCGGTTTGAATAAACCGGGCGTTCAAAAAAAGCCTGTATTTTGCGACGGGATGTAAGACGCGCTTGTGGGAAATTAAACAGATTAAAACTGCATGTAGGAATTTAAACGCTTCGTTTAACTGAAGCGTGCAGACACAAAAAACCCCGGATGGCCGGGGTTTTTTTTCAAGCTTCACGCGAGGCGCAATTGCTTAGCCCTTGTAGGCGGCAACCGACTTGGTGATCGCTTCGCGAGCGGCGTCTGCGCCAGCCCAGCCTTCGATCTTGACCCATTTGCCTTTTTCGAGATCCTTGTAGTTCGCAAAGAAGTGCTCGATCTGCTGGATCAGCAGTGGCGGCAGGTCGGTGTATTCCTTCACGTCGACGTACAGCTGCGACAGCTTGTCGTGTGGCACTGCAATGACTTTGGCATCGCCGCCGCCGTCGTCGGTCATGTTCAGGATGCCGACCGGACGGGCACGGATCACCGAACCTGGGGCAACCGGGTAAGGGGTCACGACCAGCACGTCGAGGGGGTCACCATCGTCGGCCAGGGTGTTCGGGATGTAACCGTAGTTGGCCGGGTAGAACATTGGGGTGGCCATGAAACGGTCAACGAACAGGCAATCGCTGTCTTTGTCGATTTCGTATTTGATCGGCGCGTGGTTGGCCGGGATCTCGATCGCGACGTAGATGTCGTTCGGCAGGTCTTTGCCAGCCGGAATCTTGCTGTAGCTCATTGGGCGTTGCCCCCGTAGTTGACCAAAAACACTTGGCCGGATTGACCAAAAAGTGGCGGCGATTATAGGCACATTCCTACGCCGACGCCACGTACCAGAAGTCGTGCAGAGCTTAGTCGTGCGGCTGATAGACCGGGTCTGTGGCCTGAAGTTGCCGCAGTCTGCCCAACGGATCCTGCCGGTAGAAATGCTGCAGTTGCAAATAGACCTGTGGATAAGCCTCGTGAAGCAGATCCGGGGCGCTGAAGAAGTATTCGCTGGTGACGGCGAAGAACTCGGCCGGGTTCTCGGCGGCGTAGGGATCGATGGCGGCTTCAGCGTCGGGATCGTGATCGAGCTGGCGGTTGAGGTCGTCGTAGGCGGCCTGCATCACTGCGGCCCAATCGCTGACGCGCATGTCGGCGTGCAGCGGCGGCAGGCCGTTGGCGTCGCCGTTGAGCATGTCGAGCTTGTGCGCCAACTCATGGATCACCAGGTTGTAGCCCTCCCAGCCACCGCTTGCCAGCACGCCGGGCCAGGCGAGAATCACCGGCCCCTGCTGCCAGGCTTCACCGCTGTGTTCGCCGTCCCACTCATGCTCGACGCCGCTGGCATCGCGATGGCGTTGCGGGCTGAGGAAGTCGTCGGGATACAGGACGATCTCGTGAAAGCCCTGATACCAGTTCAGGTCACCGAGATGCAGCAGCGGCAACTGCGCCTGGGCGGCGAGCAGCAGGCGCTGCTCCTGATGCAGTTCGACGCCGGGCAGGGCGGTCAGGTGTTTGTCTTCGAGAAACAGCACGCAGGCTTCGCGCAACGACTGATCCTCAGCGGCGCTGATGCCGTCAAGGAAGGAGAGTCGATGGCGCACCCGCTGCCACAGATCGTCGGCAATCGGGTGCCTGGCCAGGAGGCGCCGGCGTCGCCAGGCGGTCAGCGACCACATCGGATCAGTGCGATTGCACTTTGGTGCCGCCGAAACGGCTGCGCACTACGCCGATGATCATCGGCACCAGCGACAGCAGGATGATTGCCACCACCAGCAGCGAGAGGTTTTTCTTGATGAACGGCACGTTGCCGAAGAAGTAACCCAGGGTGACCAGACCGCCGACCCAGAGGATCGTGCCGAGCACGCTGAAGCCGAAGAAACGCGGGTACGGCATCCGCGCGACGCCCGCGACGAACGGCGCGAACGTGCGGATGATCGGCAGGAAACGCGCCATGGTCACGGTCTTGCCGCCGTGCTTGTCGTAGAAATCGTGGGTTTTTTGCAGGTAGTCGCGACGGAAGATTTTCGAGTTCGGGTTGCTGAACAGCTTCTCCCCGGCCGTGCGTCCGATCACGTAGTTGGTGCTGTCGCCCATGATCGCCGCCAGCATCAGCAGGCCGCCAAGCAACACCGGATCCATGCCACCGCCCGCGGCCACCGCGCCGGCGATAAACAGCAGCGAATCGCCCGGCAGGAACGGCATCACCACCAGCCCGGTTTCACAGAAGATCACCAGAAACAGGATGGCGTAGATCCATGGCCCATAGTTGTTCACCAGCAAATCGAGGTACACATCGAGATGCAGGATAAGGTCGAGCGGGTTGAAATCCATGGGGGCACCTGTATGACGGCCCGACTCGGCAGGCCTGTGCGGATGACTTCGTGTAAGCCTACAGCGGGGTGTAGTTTTTCTTACAAGCCGGAAAGATCGGGATTATACGGTCTGACCGCTGAAAAGCGCGCCGGTTTTGTAGCGGCGAGTGTCGCGAAGTGAGCAATTGTCAGGCAGCGGTTGGCCGTGGCGAGGGAGCGAACTCCCTCATCACTGACGCTTTCGGAGTCAGAGCTCGTCGCTGATCGGCAGTACGTAGTTCTTGAACTCGGTGTCTTCCTTGAAGCCGATCGATTCGTAGGTCTTCTGCGCCACTTCGTTGTTCGCGCTGGTCGAGACGCGCATGCGCACGGCCTGGGTTTCCTTGGCCATTTTCTTCGCGGTGCGGATCAGGTTGTCGGCCACCAATTGCCGGCGAGCGTCTTCGGCGACATAGATATCGTTGAGAATCCACACGCGTTTGAGCGACAGCGAAGAGAAGCTCGGATACAGCTGACAGAAACCCATGAGTTTCTTGTCGTCATCGTCGGCCAGCGCCAGATAGATCACCGATTCTTTGCGGCGCAGGCGTTTTTCAAGGAACGCGCGGGAGGAATCCGGGTAGGGCAGGGAGCCGTAGAACTCGCGATATTTGACGAACAAAGGAGTCAGCAAATCCAGATGTTCGAGGGTCGCTTGAATAATCCGCATGATAGGTCTCGTCTTCAAGTGGCTGTCTTCAACTGCTCTGACGGCGATGGGAAACCCGGGCGGCCGTGCGTCGATCCTGCCTGAAACTCGCTTGCAAAGGCAATGCGGAAACGGTTCAGGCTGGGGGCGGATCGAGTAGGAAATTACCTTTCATGTCGACAGCGTCGTCCGTCTCCAACGTGTGAAGCTGGGCTTCGTCCTTCAAATTGACACCTGACAGCTGCCGCCGACCGGCCTCGCGCATCAGGTACAGCAAGCGATGCGCCGCCATGCCGTAGCTCAAACCTTCAAGCCGAACATTGGAAATGCAGTTGCGATACGCGTCAGTCAGGCCAACCTTGGGTGCGTAGGTGAAATACAGCCCGAGGCTGTCCGGCGAACTCAGGCCCGGCCGCTCGCCGATCAGCATCACCAGCATTTTCGCCCCGAGCAATTGGCCGATTTCGTCACCGATGGCGACGCGGCCCTGTTCCACGAGCAGCACGGGCGCGAGCGACCAGCCATCGGCGCTCATTTGTTCTTCCAGGCGCTTGAGAAACGGCAGGGTATGCCGATGCACGGCCAGGGCGGACAAGCCGTCCGCGACGACAATCGCCAGATCGACGCCGCCCGGATGGGCGCTGGCGTAATCACGCAGGGATTGCGCCGAATCGTCGCTGAGCTTGCGGCCCAGATCCGGGCGTTGCAGATAGGTGTGGCGATCCGGCGCCGCGCTGTGCAGCAGCAGGCTTTCGCGCCCTTCGTCCTGCAACTGTGCGCTGAGCCCGGCATGATCGAACGGCAGGTGCACCGCATCGCGCGCCTGCGCATGGGCGAACTGGAAATCCAGCTGAGCGCTGGTCGGCAGGCTGGTGCCAGTGCGGCCCAGAGCAATGCGCGCCGGGGTCAGGCGGCGCAATTGCAGCCACGGGTTTTGCGAATCGACCGGTGGTTTTTCCATAAGACTCATCCCAAGTGCGCCAGGGCCTGGCGGAAGGCCGGCGGCAGGTTGTTGCCGAAGCGAACCTTGCCGTCCGCCTGGGTGAAAATGCCCATGTTGGCCAGCCATTGTTCGAACTCCGGCGCCGGTTTCAGGCCCAGGGTCTGCCGGGCGTAGAGGGCGTCGTGGAACGAGGTGGTCTGGTAGTTGAGCATGATGTCATCGGAGCCGGGGATACCCATGATGAAGTTGATCCCGGCCACACCCAAGAGCGTCAGCAGGGTGTCCATGTCGTCCTGATCGGCTTCGGCGTGGTTGGTGTAGCAGATGTCACAACCCATCGGCACGCCGAGCAGCTTGCCGCAGAAGTGATCTTCGAGGCCGGCGCGGATGATCTGCTTGCCGTTGTAGAGGTATTCCGGGCCGATGAATCCTACAACCGTGTTCACCAGAAACGGCTTGAAATGGCGCGCCACGGCGTAGGCTCTTGTCTCGCAGGTTTGCTGATCAACGCCATGGTGGGCGTTGGCCGACAGCGCGCTGCCCTGACCGGTTTCGAAATACATCAGGTTCTGCCCGAGAGTGCCGCGCTTGAGGCTGAGCCCGGCGTCGTAACCTTCCTGCAAGACATTGAGGTTGATGCCGAAACTGGCATTGGCTGCCTCGGTGCCAGCAATCGACTGGAACACCAGATCCAGCGGCACGCCACGGTTGATCGCCTCGATCGAGGTGGTGACGTGAGTCAGCACGCAAGCCTGGGTCGGAATGTCGTAGCGCTGGATGATCGCGTCGAGCATCTCCAGCATGGCGCAGATCGAGGCGATGCTGTCGGTGGCCGGGTTGATGCCGATCATCGCGTCGCCGTTGCCGTAGAGCAGGCCGTCGAGAATGCTCGCGGCGATCCCGGACGGCTCGTCGGTCGGGTGGTTGGGTTGCAGGCGGGTCGACAGGCGTCCGCGCAAACCGAGGGTGCCGCGAAATTTCGTCACCACGCGGATCTTTTGCGCGACCAGCACCAGATCCTGCACGCGCATGATCTTCGACACGGCGGCGACCATTTCCGGGGTCAGACCGGGGGCCAGCAGGCGCAGGCTGGTTTCGTCGGCGGCGTCGCTGAGCAGCCAGTCACGAAAGCCACCGACGGTGAGGTGGCTGACCACGGCGAAGGCCTGCTTGTCGTGGGTGTCGATGATCAGCCGGGTGACTTCATCGGCTTCGTAAGGAATCAGCGCTTCCTGCAGGAAGTGGGTGAGCGGGATGTCCGCCAGGGCCATTTGCGCGGCCACCCGTTCGCCGTCGTTGAGCGCGGCGATTTCGGCAAGAAAGTCTCCCGAGCGTGCCGGGCTGGCCTTGGCCATGACGTCTTTGAGGCTGTCGAAGCGGTAAGTCTGCGCGCCGACCGTGTGAGCAAAACTGGCCATTCAGCGTTCTCCGTGACGGCGCAGAACAGCTCTGCGCCGTGGTTTTCGACAATCAGTGCAAGGCTTGTTCAGCTTTCTGAATCGCCGCGAATTCTTCTTCCGGCGTGCCTGCTACCAAGTGATGCCGACTGTAGAAAGCAAAGTAAGCAATTAACACTCCATAGATGATGGCGGCCCCAATCACCACCCGTGGATCGACGAGGAAGCCCGCCACCACGGCAATGCAAGCCAGCACTAGCGCCACGCCAGAAGTGAAAATGCCGCCCGGCGTGCGGTACGGCCGGTCCATTTTGGGGCGGCGGATGCGCAGGGTGATGTGCGCGGCCATCATCAGCACATAGGAAATGGTAGCGCCGAATACCGCGACCAGAATCAGCAGGTCGCCCTGGCCGGTCAACGACAGTCCGAAGCCGATAATTCCGGGAATCACCAGCGCGAGCACCGGCGCCTTGCTTTTGTTGGTCTGCGACAGTTTGCGCGGCAGGTAACCGGCCCGCGACAACGCGAAGATCTGCCGCGAGTAGGCGTAGATGATCGAGAAGAAACTGGCGATCAGCCCGGCCAGACCGACGAGATTGACGAAGCTGCCCATCCAGGTCGAACCGCCATAGGCCTTGCTGAGTGCTTCGACCAGCGGGTTACCTGAGGTCAGCAGCGAATTGGCGCCGGCGCCGCCGGGGCCGACGATCAGGATCAGCAGGGCGAACATCAGCAGCACCAGCATCGCCCCGATCAGCCCGCGCGGCAGATCGCGCTTGGGGTTTTTGGTTTCTTCGGCGGCCAGCGGCACGCCTTCGACGGCGAGGAAAAACCAGATCGCATAGGGAATCGCCGCCCATACGCCGACATAGCCGAACGGCAGAAACGGGCTGGCGCCGACCGCAGTGGTCACCGGGATGTCGAGCAGGTTGGCGACGTCGAAGTGCGGCACCATCGCCACCAGAAACACGCCCAGCGCCAGCGCGGCGACGGCGGTGATGATGAACATCAGCTTGAGCGCTTCGCCGACGCCGAAAATATGGATGGCGATGAAGATGATGTAGAAGGCCAGGTAAATCATCCAGCCGCCAATGCCGAACAGCGACTCGCAGTACGCACCGATGAACACCGCGATGGCAGCGGGGGCGATGGCGTATTCGATAAGGATCGCCGTGCCGGTGAGAAACCCGCCCCACGGCCCGAACGCACTGCGGGCGAAACCGTAGCCGCCGCCGGCGGTGGGAATCATCGACGACAGTTCGGCCAGGGAAAAGCACATGCACAGGTACATGGTCGCCATCAGCAGCGTGGCGAGGAACATGCCGCCCCAGCCACCCTGGGCGAGGCCGAAGTTCCAGCCGGCGTAGTCGCCGGAAATCACATAAGCAACGCCCAGGCCCACCAGCAGGATCCAGCCGGCGGCACCTTTTTTCAGTTCGCGTTGTTGAAAGTAGTCGGTGCCGACTTTTTCGAAGTCGACGGAGGAAGTTGCCGGTTGCGGGTTTGCATGATCGCTTGGCATAAGCAGTTACCTGTTTTTATTGTTTTTATCCAACCTGATCGCTGGAGTGGCGAATTACCCCTGTGGGAGCGGGCTTGCTCGCGAAAGCGGTTTGTCAGTGACTTGGATATTGAAGGTATGACCGCCTTCGCGAGCAAGCCCGCTCCCACAGTGGATTTGTGGTCGCACGCAAATTCTCTGCGGGAGCGAGCTGCTCGCGAAGCTATTGAAAGGGCGATGCAGTAGTCACTGCCTCGCCCCGTCCGCTTAAAAGAAGCCCAACGGATTGATGTCGTAACTCACCAACAGGTTCTTGGTCTGCTGATAATGGTCGAGCATCATCTTGTGCGTCTCACGGCCGACACCGGACTTCTTGTAACCACCAAACGCGGCGTGCGCCGGGTACAGGTGGTAGCAGTTGGTCCACACGCGGCCAGCCTTGATCGCCCGACCCATGCGGTAGGCGCGGTTGATGTCGCGAGTCCACAGGCCGGCGCCGAGGCCGAACTCGGTGTCGTTGGCGATCGCCAGGGCTTCGGCTTCATCCTTGAAGGTGGTGATGCTCACCACCGGGCCGAAGATTTCTTCCTGGAACACGCGCATCTTGTTGGTGCCCTTGAGCAGAGTCGGCTGGATGTAGTAACCGGTGGCCAGGCTGCCTTCGAGTTTCTCCACCTTGCCGCCCGTCAGCAGCTCGGCGCCTTCGCCTTTGGCGATTTCCAGATAAGAGAGGATCTTGTCGAATTGCTGCTCGGATGCCTGGGCGCCGACCATGGTGTCGGTGTCGAGCGGATCGCCACGTTTGATCTGGCTGACCTTCTTCATCACCGCCTGCATGAATTCGTCGTAGATCGACTCCTGCACCAGCGCGCGCGACGGGCAGGTGCAGACTTCGCCCTGGTTGAAGAACGCCAGCACCAGACCTTCGGCGGCTTTTTCGATGAAGCTCGGTTCGGCCTGCATGATGTCTTCGAAGAAGATGTTCGGTGATTTGCCGCCCAGTTCCACGGTGGATGGGATGATGTTTTCCGCTGCGCATTTCATGATGTGCGAGCCGACCGGGGTCGAGCCGGTGAAGGCGATCTTGGCGATACGCTTGCTGGTCGCCAGTGCTTCGCCGGCCTCTTTGCCGAAGCCTTGCACGACATTGAGCACGCCTGGTGGCAGCAGGTCGCCGATCAGTTCCATCAGCACGCAGATGCCCAGCGGGGTCTGCTCGGCGGGTTTGAGCACCACGCAGTTACCGGCGGCCAGCGCTGGCGCGAGTTTCCACGCGGCCATCAGCAGCGGAAAGTTCCACGGGATGATCTGGCCGACCACGCCCAAAGGTTCATGGATGTGATAGGCCACGGTGTTGCCGTCGATTTCCGCAGCGCTGCCTTCCTGAGCGCGCAGGCACCCGGCGAAATAGCGGAAGTGGTCAGCGGCAAGCGGGATGTCGGCGTTGAGGGTCTCGCGGATGGCTTTGCCGTTGTCCCAGGTTTCGGTGATCGCCAGCAGTTCGAGGTTCTCTTCGATGCGGTCGGCGATTTTCAGCAGGATCAGTGAGCGTGCCTGCACGGAAGTGGCGCCCCACGCATCGGCGGCGGCATGGGCAGCGTCCAGCGCCTTGTCGATGTCTTCGGCGGTCGAGCGGGGGAATTCGGCAATGGGCTGGCCGTTCACTGGCGAGGTGTTGGTGAAGTACTGACCTTTGACCGGCGCGACGAACTCGCCGCCGATGTAGTTACCGTACTTGCTCTTGAACGAGACCTTGGCGCCGTCAGTACCGGGGTGAGCGTAACGCATGATGATGTTCTCCTTGGCTTTGTACTTATTAGAGAGACGCGCAAGTGCGCTTGGTATAAGCGTAGAGCAAGGCTCGGGCCACTGCCGTGCAGGTCAGGCAAATCAAGGGCTTGGCCGGTTTGTCTCGGACGAATGGAGTGGCGCTGTGACGGTTTCGGTACAGCGCGTGTGACAATTTGTACCGCTTGCGGCACAGCCCGTGACCGGACGGTCTTGCCAGCATTGCAATGCGCGGGTGGCTGAGGGATCCTCAGCCAACAGCAATCTCCGTAGGAGCTGCCGCAGGCTGCGATCTTTTGATTTTGTTTTTCAAGATCAAAAGATCGCGGCCTGCGGCAGCTCCTACAGGGATTGCGTCGACCTTTCGGGGAGAACAATAAGAAATGCACGACAACCATTTGAGTCGCCATGCCCGCCAGGTTCTCACCGCCACCCAGGGCAAGCCGCATTTGCACGGCCCCGGTGCCGACCCGTCGATCGCCCGCTCCTGGCTACGGTGTCTGCAGGACTATCACCTCGACCCGGCCCTGAGCATGGCGCCGACCGTGCTTGAACACGGCCGGGTGCTGGAGAGTCGCGAACGTCTGCAACAAGTGTTGCAAATCGCTGGTACGGAAATGAGCAGCCTGCATCAACAACTTTCCGGCGCCGGCCATGCGGTGCTGCTGACTGACGCGCGCGGTGTGATCCTCAATTGCATCACCGCGCCGGCCGAACGCAGGATTTTCGAACGCGCCGGGCTGTGGCTCGGCGCTGACTGGAGCGAGGCGTGCGAAGGCACCAACGGCATCGGCACCTGCCTGGTCGAGCGTCAGGCGCTGACCATCCATCAGGACGAACACTTTCGCGGCCGCCATACCGGGCTGACCTGCTCGGCGAGCCCGGTGTTCGACCCGCACGGGGAATTGCTGGCGGTACTCGACGTGTCCTCGGCGCGCCCAGATGTTTCGCGCCAAAGCCAGTTTCACACCATGGCGCTGGTTAATCTGTCGGCGAAGATGATCGAGAGCTGCTACTTTCTGCGCTGTTTCGACAATCAATGGTTGCTGCGTTTCCACCTGCAGGCCGAGTCCGTCGGTCTGTTCAGCGAGGGGCTGCTGGCGTTTGACGGCGAAGGGCGGATCAGTGCGGTCAACCAGAGTGCGCTGAACCTGCTCGGGCATAGCCGCGATGGCTTGCTCGGCCAACCGGTGGAAGCGTTTTTCGATTGTGCGCTGGATGAGCTGCTTGGCCGCGCGAGCGCTAACGCCAGCGCCAGTTGGCCGTTGCGTACCCGCGATGGCCGGCATCTGTTTGCGGTGTTGCGCGGCGAATCGCGCAAGCCGGCAGCTATTGTTCCAGCGCCCATCGCCGCGCCAGCGCCACGCCTGTCCGGGATTTGCCTGAGCGACGAAGCGTTGCAGGCGGAATTTCGCAAAGCCCTGCGCGTATTCGAGCGCGACGTGCCGCTGTTGATCAACGGCGAAACCGGCTCGGGCAAGGAGGCCTTTGCCAAGGCTGTGCATCAGGCCAGCCAGCGCTTTGGCAACGCCTTCGTCGCACTCAATTGCGCAGCCATCCCGGAAAGCCTGATCGAAAGCGAACTGTTCGGCTATCGCGGTGGCAGTTTCACCGGCGCGCGCAAGGACGGCATGCGCGGCAAGCTGCAACAGGCCGATGGCGGCACGCTGTTTCTCGATGAAATCGGCGACATGCCGCTGGCCTTGCAGACCCGCTTGCTGCGGGTGTTGGAGGATCGGCAAGTGGTGCCGATTGGCGGCGAGCCGCAAGCGGTAGACGTGCGCATCATCAGTGCGACGCACCGCAATCTGCTCGAGCGGGTCGAGGGCGGCAGCTTTCGCGAGGATCTGTATTACCGCTTGAACGGGCTGGAAGTGGCATTGCCGGCGTTGCGTGAGCGCAGTGACAAATCGCAACTACTGGATTTTCTTCTGGCCGAGGAGGCCGGAGGCGAAACGATCCTGATCGACGAACCGGCGCGGCAAGCGTTGTTGGCATTCAACTGGCCGGGCAATGTGCGGCAGTTGCGCAATGTCCTGCGCACGCTGGCGGCGTTGTGTGATGGCGGGCGGGTCGGGGTTGCGGATTTGCCGGCAATGATTCGACAGGCGCGACCGGCGGCTGCGCCTGCGCAGCCTTGCGCGCAGCCACTGGATGACGCCGAGCGTCTGGCCTTGCTCGGTGCGCTCGAGCAGACGCGCTGGAATATGACCCGTACCGCTGAACAGTTGGGGGTCAGTCGCAATACGCTGTACAGAAAGTTGCGCAAGCACGGTATCGCCCGAACCGCATAAATTTCCCTGTAGGAGCTGACGAGTGCAGTTGGGGTAGCCGGGAGTATTCGAATACAGCTAAAGAGTGCCATTTCCCCCTCCCTACGCTAACCTGCGGCCATGTTTTACGAGGTCGACTATGCACATTCATATTCTGGGTATCTGCGGGACTTTCATGGGCTCGATGGCGGTGTTGGCCAAAGAGCTGGGCCATCACGTCACCGGCTCCGACGCCAACGTCTATCCGCCGATGAGCACGCAGCTCCAGGCCCAGGGCATTCAGCTGACGCAGGGCTATGACCCGGCGCAGCTCGATCCGGCACCGGATCTGGTGGTGATCGGCAACGCCATGTCCCGTGGCAATCCGGCGGTGGAATATGTACTGAACAAAGGCCTGCCGTACGTCTCCGGCCCCCAGTGGCTGGCGGATCACGTGCTGCAAGGTCGTTGGGTATTGGCAGTGGCCGGTACACACGGCAAGACCACCACCAGCAGCATGCTCGCCTGGGTGCTGGAACACGCGGGCATGAGCCCGGGTTTCCTCATCGGCGGCGTGCCGCAGAACTTTTCGGTGTCCGCACGTCTGGGCGGTACGCCGTTTTTTGTGATCGAGGCTGACGAATACGACAGCGCCTTCTTCGACAAACGCTCGAAGTTCGTTCACTACCGTCCGCGCACCGCGATTCTCAACAATCTTGAGTTCGATCACGCCGACATCTTCCCCGATCTGCCAGCCATCGAGCGTCAATTCCACCATTTGGTGCGGACCATCCCGAGCGAAGGTCTGGTTATTCATCCGACCACAGAGCCGGCGTTGCAGCGCGTGATCGAAATGGGCTGCTGGACCCCGGTGCAAACCACCGGTGCCGGCGGCCAGTGGCAGGTCAAGTTGCTGAGCGAGGACGGCTCGGCGTTCGAAGTGATGTTCGAAGGTGTGTCGCAAGGCACCGTCGAGTGGGAATTGACCGGTCAGCACAACGTCGCCAACGCCCTGGCTGCTCTGGCTGCGGCGCGGCATGTCGGTGTTGTGCCATCGATGGGCATCGCCGGGTTGAGCGCCTTCAAGAACGTCAAACGGCGTATGGAGAAAGTCGCCGACGTGCGTGGCATCACCATCTACGACGACTTCGCCCATCACCCGACCGCCATCGCTACCACGCTCGATGGCCTGCGCAAACGCATCGGCGACGCGCCACTGATTGCAATCATCGAGCCGCGCTCCAATTCGATGAAGCTCGGCGCGCACCGTGACGGTTTGCCGGACAGTGTGGTCGATGCCGATCAGGTGATCTGGTACGCCCCGGCCAACCTCGGTTGGGACCTCGGCGCCACCGCAGCGTTATGCACCGTGCCGTCCATCGTCAGCGATTCTCTGGAAGGCATCATCGAACGCGTGAAGAGCCAGGCGCAGCCCGGCACGCACGTGGTGATCATGAGCAACGGCGGCTTCGGCGGTCTGCACGGCAAGCTCGCCGAGGCGCTGCAATGAACACTTATTCGCAGGCCGGCGGCCCGGAACGCATCACCCTGGCGATGACCGGCGCTTCGGGCGCGCAGTACGGCTTGCGCCTGCTCGATTGCCTGGTGCGCGAAGATCGTGAAGTACACTTCCTGATTTCCAAGGCTGCGCAACTGGTGATGGCCACCGAGACCGACGTGTCGCTGCCGAACAAACCGCAGATGATGCAGGCGTTTCTGACCGAGTACACCGGCGCCGCCGCCGGGCAGATTCGCGTGTACGGCAAGGAAGACTGGATGTCGCCGGTGGCCTCCGGCTCCGGTGCGCCGGCGGCGATGGTGGTGGTGCCGTGTTCGACCGGCACGCTGTCGGCGATTGCCACTGGCGCCTGCAACAACCTGATCGAACGCGCTGCGGATGTCACGCTGAAAGAGCGTCGCCAGTTGATTCTGGTGCCGCGCGAGGCGCCGTACTCGAGCATTCATCTGGAGCACATGCTCAAGCTGTCGAACCTTGGCGTAACGATTCTGCCGGCGTCGCCAGGCTTCTATCACCAGCCGCAGACCATCGATGATTTGATCGACTTCGTGGTCGCGCGGATCCTCAATCTGCTCGGCATTGCGCAAGACATGTTGCCGCGCTGGGGCGAGCATCATCTGAGCAGCGATGAATAAGCTGCTGGTGATTGTGCTGGCGCTGCAATTGGGTGGTTGTGCCACCGCGCGCACTCTCGACGCTGCCAAACCGGGCGCACCGGTGGTGTACGCCGGGACGCGGCTGGATTTGTATGCGTTGAATGGCGGCTGCTGTGCGGTGGACCGGTTCGGCGCCGAGGCGCCGAGCTACCCGGGAGTGGATCTGCCGGCCAGTGCGTTGCTCGATACGTTGTTGTTGCCGTTGTCGCTGCTTACCGTGATTGGCGTGGGATTCCAGGCGACGGGTGGATTGTAAAGGTCAAAAGATCGCAGCCTTCGGCAGCTCCTACAGGGGAATGGGCTCTTCTGTAGGAGCTGCCGAAGGCTGCGATCCTTTGATCTTGTTTCACTCCATCGCCCGCAGATTATTTACCGAGCTTGCGCAGCTCATCCGATTCAATCACCCGCACGCCATCCTGTTCTTCCAGCGCCAGGCGCCACATCGCCCTTGCCAACTGGCACGCTTCGATGCCGTGGTATTTCCCCGGAATCAGCTTTGACAATGGCCCGGCCAGTTGCTCGACCAAACGCGGCTCGGTACGTTCGCCGAGCAACAGCGAAGGTCGGCAAATGGTCAGCTGCGGCCAGTTCTGCGCGCGCAAGGCCTGTTCCATCTCGCCTTTGACGCGGTTATAGAACACCGACGAATTCGGATCGGCGCCGATTGCGCTGATCACGATCAGGTGCCGCGCGCCCATCTCCCGCGCGCGCTTGGCAAACGCCACGACCATGTCCAGATCGACGGCGCGAAAGGCTTCTTCGGAGCCTGCCTGTTTGATCGTTGTGCCGAGGCAACAGTAGGCGATATCGACCCGGCCGCTGAGTTGCGGCAAAAACGCTTGTGGATCGCCCACCGGGTTTTCCAGATGCGGATGCTCGGCCAGCGGCCGGCGCGAAGGGGCGAGGACACGGGTAATCGTTGGCTCGTTGAGCAAACGGTCGAGCAAATGTTCACCGGTCAATCCGGTGGCTCCGGCAAGCAATACGTGCTGAGGCGTCAAGTACATAGTGTCTCTCCCTTGATACTGTCCAGCTTAGTTGCCTTTTATCGCCGCGTCGTTCAATGCGCTGCTTTGCAACGCTTTGCGCGCTTGCTGTTTACGCAGCAGTTGCCAGTGCGACAGTACGGTTTTCGGCGCCCAGATCTGCGGCTCCGAGGCTTCGAAGCCGTCGGCCAGTTCACGTTCGGCGACGGTGGCCTTGGCCAGTTTGAAAGCCTGCTCCAGATCATCCGTCTGGTTCAGTGCCTGGGCAAACAGCGCGTCGCCGAAGTAGGTGAAGTTGGCTTCTTCGGAGCAGCCGAACGACACCCGATCGGCGCGCGAGGCGGTCATGATCAGCGTGCGTTCGTCTTTCAGCGCCGGGATGAAACCGCCGGAATAGCACGAAGAAATCACGATGACCTTGTCCCGGTGCTTCAGCGGCGCGAGCACGGCGGCGAGTTCATCGGCTGGCAGATCGGCCAATTCCATGCGCGGCTGATCGAGCACCAGTTCATGCTCGGCGGTGCCGTGGCTGGTCAGATAAATGAACAGCAGATCTTCCGGCCCGCTGCGTTCGGCGAGGGCTTGCGCGGCGCGGCGCAGGTTTTCGCGGGTGGCCATCGGCCGGTCGCCGAGATGATCACGGTGATTGACCAGACGAATCTGGCCGAAGGCGCCGAAGCGCGTATTGAGCATGTTGGCAACGTAGTCGGATTCGCGCAGAAACACACTTTGCTTGCCGTCGCCACCGAGGGTGAGCGTGTACAGCTCGACTGCTGGCGTCGAAGCGGGAATCGCCGTCAGCGCTTCGTCGAGCAAGCGCCCCTGGGCGAGCAAACCGAGTTCGAGGGTGTCGGGCAGCAATTTGCCGTCGGCGTCGCGCACGCGCTGGCCGTTGATCCAGGTGCCAGTGAGCACGCTGCCATCGGTCAGCACCAAAGTGCCGCGGCCGGAGTAACTGTCGTTGTCGAAGCCGCCGATATAAAAGCTGCCGTCGGCCAGGTTCAGGCGGCCCTGACCGGTGAAGCGCCAGTCATTGAACACACCGATGTAATGGCTGCCATCGGCGCCGATCAATTCACCCTTGCCGGTCAGCGCGCCTTCCTTGAACTGGCCGAGCCAGACGTCACCGTCGGCGTTCTCGTAGCGGCCCTTGCCGTGCAGTTGATTGTTCTTGAAGCCGCCGACGTAGATATCGCCGTCGGCGCTGTTGTAAGTGCCGTTGCCTTCCAGTTGGCCGTTGACGAAGTGGCCCGTGAACGAATTGCCGCTGGCGTCGCCGCGCTGGCCTTCCCCGTTGGGTTTGCCATGGGCGAACTGGCCTTGATAGGAGCTGCCGTCGTCCATTTCCAGACGGCCAAGGCCGGAATACTGGTCAGCCTTGAATTCGCCGCGATAGGTCATGCCGTTTTCTTTCAGCGTACCTTCGCCATCGCGCCGGCCCTGTTTGAAGCCGCCGGTATAACTGCTGGCATTGGTGGTCAGGCTGCCCTGACCCTCAAACAGACCTTGCTGAAACCGGCCGCGATAGACCTCGCCGTTACTGCCATGCCATTCGCCTTGCCCGTGCCATTGCCCCTTGTCGAACTCTCCGGCGTACCAACTGCCATTGGGGTAGTCGACGCGGCCCTGACCTTGCAGCAAGCCGTCGACCAGTTCACCGCGATAGCGACCACCATCGGGCAGGCGCGCATCTGGCGGCAACAGCGATTCGCCGTCGCCGCAAGCGGTGAGCATCAGGGTCAGGGCAAGGGGTGCAAGTCGAGCGATTGAGCGCATAGCGGGATCCGGGCAATTAGGCGACCGAGTATGCCGCAGCTATGCGTCGCATATATACAGACGTGACGCGAAACAGCGTGCGCTGCTTCGCATCCGGGATGATCAGACGAAGCAGAGCGACAGTGGCTCGGCGATGTAGGCCGGTTTGTCCGAGCCCTCTATTTCAAGTGTTGCGGTCGCCTTGAGCAGCCACTGGCCGGGTTTTTTCTCGGTCACTTCGACCATATCGACCTTCAATCGGACTTTAGAATTGACCTTGACCGGTTGGATGAAACGCACGCTGTCCAGGCCATAGTTGACGACCATCTTTACGCCTTCGGGCAGCACGATGATGTCTTCCATCAATTTTGGCATCAGCGACAGCGACAGGAAACCATGAGCAATCGTGCTGCCAAAAGGCGTTTGCGCGGCTTTGACCGGGTCGACATGAATGAACTGAAAATCACCGGTGGCTTCGGCGAACAGGTTGATGCGCTCCTGATCGATGGTGAGCCATTGGGAACGTCCAAGTTCCTTGCCGACATAATCTTTGAGCTCTGCAACGGGAACATAGGGCATTGAGACTCTCCTTGGGTTCATCGGTTTTATAGTTTTTCAGGGGGCGGATTTGACCGGCCTGCGAACCACTGTAGATCATCATGGCGATTTGCTCAGGTCAACCGACCATGCTTTTGGCGAATGCCGGTCCATAGCGCCGGCATGCTTATAATGCCGAGCCCTGCTGGCTGAAAATGTAAGACGGAGATGTCGGATGTTGTTACGTGGCCTGACCCTGCTGGTGCTGTTCCAATTGCTCGGCACAGCGCTCAATCACTTGCTGTTACCGATATTGCCGGGGCCGATCATCGGGCTGCTGCTGTTGCTGGTGTACCTGATCATTCGCGGTGAGGTCGGCGAGCCGCTGAATCAGGCGGCGGGCAGTCTGCTGCGTTATCTGCCGTTGCTGCTGGTGCCGCCGGCGGTGGGGGTGATGGTGTATGCCACGGCGATTGCCGCCGATTTCTGGGCGATCGTCGGCGCGCTGGTGGTCTCGCTGATCCTGTCGATGGCCTTTGCCGGTGTGCTGATGCAACGGTTGGTCAAACGTCACGCGCCGCCGGCGGAGGAGTCCTGATGCTGTTCGACTGGCAAGGCGCGTGGGCCTCGGTGATTCACCATCCGCTGTTCGGCATCGGTATCACCCTCGGCGCCTATCAACTGGTGCTGGCGGCATTCGAGAAAACCCGCTGGATCTTTCTGCAACCGGTACTGGTCTCCATGTTGTTGGTGATTGGTGTGCTGGTCGGCTGCGGCCTGACTTACGCGGAGTACCGCAAGAGCACCGAAATCCTCAGCATTCTGCTCGGCCCGGCAACCGTCGCGCTGGCGGTGCCGCTGTATCTCAACCTGCGTCGCATCCGCCAATTGTTCTGGCCGATTTTTACTACGCTGGTGATAGGCGGGGTGGTGGCAACAGGCATGGGTGTGGCGCTGGGCTGGTGGTTCGGTGCCGATCACATGATCCTGATGACCATGGCGCCGAAATCGGTGACTTCGCCGATCGCCATGCTGGTCGCCGAGCAGATCGGTGGCGTGGCGGCGCTGGCCGCGGTGTTCGTGCTGATCACCGGGGTGATTGGCGCGATCTTCGGCCCGGCGCTGCTGACCCGCCTCGGCGTGCACAGCCCCGAAGCGCGCGGCATGGCGCTGGGCATGACCGCGCATGCGGTCGGCACGGCGGTGGCGATGCAGGAAAACGATGAGTGCGGCGCGTTCGCCGCGCTGGCGATGAGTCTGATGGGCGTGGCCACGGCGGTGTTCCTGCCGTTGGCGGTGTCAATGGTGGTGTAAGGAAAATGTCTATGAGTCTGCCGCTTTTCCCGCTGAACACGGTGCTGTTCCCCGGCTGCAACCTTGATCTGCAGATCTTCGAGGCACGCTACCTCGACATGATCGGCCGCTGCATGAAACAGGGCGTCGGCTTTGGTGTGGTGTGCATTCTCGAGGGCAGCGAAGTCGGCGTAGCGCCCCAGGGGTTCGCCCTGGTTGGCTGTGAAGCGCGGATTACCGATTTCCAGCAACAGGACAACGGTCTGCTCGGTATTCGTGTGCAGGGCGGGCGACGCTTCAATGTGCTGCGCACCGAAGTGCAGCGCGATCAATTGATTCTGGCCGATGTCGAGTGGCTCGACGACGAGCCCGAGCAACCGCTACAGGACGAGGACGCCGATCTGGTTGCACTGCTCAAGGCACTGGCCGAACACCCGATGGTCGAAGCCTTGGCCATGGGGACTGAAGCCGCCGGCCAGCAGTCACTGGCCAATCAGCTGGCCTATCTGTTGCCGTTCGCGGAAGAAGACAAAATCGACCTGCTGCAACTCGATGATCCTCAACAGCGGTTGGACGCGATCCAGGCCTTGCTTGATGAGCTACAAGGCGAGTTGTTCGCCTAGTTGTACTTTGAATCAACTGATCGCATTTGCCATTATTGTCGCTACGATGACTTTGTCTTACTTTCAAGTGGCCCGCAGGACGCGGGTAACTTGAATAAGAACAAGGAAGAAGTCATGACTGTATATGAAGATGAATGGGCGTTCTGGGACGATATTGCCGGCAAGTATATTTTGAAACATGCCGAGACCGACCATAACGTCAACAATGTGATTGAAGCTGCATCGACGTATGCCGATCGCATGATAATTGCCCGACGTAAACGAAAGTCCGAAAAAATACCGGCAGGGGATATGCCACGGATGTCTGCGTCCGCCTCGACCATAGTTGCAGCCGTCGCTGTTTGAAGACTTTTCCCCTTACGATATTGCCTGCCGTGGGTATAGCCGACGGCGGGATGCTTACAGGTGCAAACCATGTCCATAACCAGAGTAAACAGCAAAACATTCAACGCGCATCTTTATCTCAGCGGTCGGCCGGTGGTGCTTAATCAACAGCGTCTGCAAAAGGCCCTTGGCCAACTGCGCATGACCAAAGGCGAGCAACTGGAAGCCGAAGTGGGGCTGGCGGATACGCGTGTCGCCAGTTTCATTACGCTGGCCGATCATGAAGACGACGAGCCGTTATTACTGAAGTTCGTCCCGCAGGGTGACAACTATGAAATCTCACTGGTGCATACGGGGGCGTTCGCCGATGCGCGCCTTTACATAGAGGCCCTGACGCACAACCTTTTAGCCAGTACCAGTGCCCCCGCGCAGCACTTTTCCATCAGTACGTACGGCGTACCCAAAGCTTCGCTGGGCGACTTCGAGGCGGGGCCGGCCCATCTTGAGTTGAGCAGCGAAGCGGTGAACGGTAAATCCAGGAGCAAGCCGTTGTACCGCCACGTCAGCGGCGGTATGGATACCTTTGTGGATGAAGATCCCAACCTCACCGGGCATAACGCGTTCAACAACAAACCGGCGACGTTCGTGATCAAAGTGGTTCGATAGTTACAGACTTAAAGCCAATAAAACGCGCCATGCATTTCTGAATGATCGATGGCGTACACCACGGTCTTGGTCTGCTCGGCGTCTTATGGCCTAGCCCGAGGCGTCGTCAAAAATGGCACCGCTGCAGCCCTCTGTGCTGCAGCGGTGCGCCGTCATCGTCGACTGCTACCGATCAGACAGTTGGCATTGGAGTGATCAATAGATCTTCAGGCTCGATACGTACCTTCGGGTCCCCCTTCAAGCTCCAGTACTGCTTCGTCGCGTGGTAAACCAGCGTGCCGGTTTTTCCCTTCGCGCTGAGGTGCGGCAGGTGCACGATGGCGGCCAGTTCGTTGCGCTGGCGGTGCGCGTCGATCTCGGTCACGAGCGCTTCGACGCTGGTGTAAGCGCTGGCATCGATGACATACAACTGAAGCACTTCGAACAGCAGCGACACTTCGTAAATATGCCCCGCGGACGTCACCACGCTGACCGACTCGACCGGTGCGTCGTCGTCGACAGTCGGCAGTTCGATCACGGCGCTACCGATGCGCAGGCGGTTGGCCTCGAGTTGAATGTCATCACGCTTGATCGTCTCCGTCATGGTGCTGGTGAAGATGTTCCAGACCGATGCGTTGGCGGTTTTCGCTGCCGCGCCCGGTGTTGACAAGCGCACGATGGAGTTGCTGGTCAGGTACACGTCGTACGTCGAACTTTGCCCGTGGAGCACATGGATGCCGGTGTGCGGCCCGGCGGGAATCACTACTTTGCTCGGTTGCGCGGGCAAGGCCAGTTTTTCTCCGGCCACCGGCCGGGTGAACAGGTAATTGCCGGTACGCCGCTTCAGGCAACTGCGGGTACTCTGGCTGCGGGAGCCTGGGTTAAGCGCATCGTCCTGGTAGTTCAGCTCCGGCACTTGCAGGCGATATGAAACCTCATCCTGCAGAATCAGGACGATGTCGTGGGCAAGCAACGGCGTAGTGACTTTCAGGCTGTTTCTGCCGCTGTAGCCGGTGGCTGCGGCGATAGGCTGAATCACCCCTTTGAAGGTCACGACTTTCTGCGGCAGGTGCAGCGCCAGGCCGATGTCTTTGTAAGTCAGGTGGGTATTGCCGGAGACACCCTTGCGGATTTCGACTTCATAACTAACCACGACATCTTTTATTTCAGTGCTCTTGAAGTCGAGGTGAACCGTACGTGAAGTGCGCGTCGCATGACGTTTGGCGACGAATTCGATATCGCCAGGCAGGTGCGACACATAATGCCGTTTGCGCCCCTGATCATTGATGTCCACCGTACCGCTACTGATGATCTCTGCCACAGGGCTCGGTTTGCCGATGAGCGTTACCGCAATGTCGACCTGCTCGACCGATGCCGCCCCCGGTTTGCTCGGCAGCAGCGCGAGCAGCTCGTATTCGTCCTGAGTCTTGAACACCAGTTGGTTATTTTTCAACTGGCGCTCGCCGTCGATCCGTTGGTAGACATTTTCGATGGTGAGGACATGCTCGGGATCGTTGCCGTCGATGCCGCGCAGAGAGCGGACCACCAGGGCGGTGTCGTTGATTTCCCAGTGCTGAATGACGTCCCGCGGCCAGCCGAACTCGATCAGGCTGGCGTGCTCGCCGTCTTCGATGATTGTGGTGCGCACGCAGGTGTCGGCGATGTAGTAGCGGTCCCTGCCGCTGCCGCCATCGACCCGGCAATCGACGCCGCCGATGGCGATGGTGTCGTCGCCAGCGCCGGCATTGACCCGGTCGTAACCATTGGCGGCGATCCGGTTGGCTTCGCCGCTGCCGGTCACGCGGCTGGTGCCTTTGCGCAGTGTCGAGACGTTTTCGATCGATGTCAGCTGGGCGACGTGTACGGCGGCGACATCGGCATCCAGCCCGCGCAGGCTGACCTTGCCGGTCTGCAGGTTGATGTCGTGGCCGATGTGGGTGGTGTCATCGAGTGGGCGGCTGCCTTCGAACGCCAGCGTGTCAGAGCCGGTGCCGCCATCGAACACGCTCAGATGAGGCGGTTTGTTCGCCCGGTTGAGTTCGTCATGGGTCACTTCGTGGTAAAACGCGTCGCTCTTGGCGCCGCCCGTGAGGGCCTTGTGACCGGAGCGGAAAGAAAACATGTTCGGTTGATCGTTCACCCCGACCACCCGATCATTGCCATCGCCGAGGCGCCAGAACACCCCTTTGTCATCGCCCGCCGTGCCGGAAACCTTGCCTTCAAGCTCCGCTGGCAAGCCTTTGCCAGCGTCGATCTCGTCATCACCGTCAACGACCGCCGCCTGGCTATCAAGCTTGAACGGCTGTTCGCCGGCCTGCTCGTTCCACTGGTAGCGCCAGAGTTGGACCGATTTGAGCTCAACCCGAAATGCACCGTTTATCACATGTTCCAGAGAGTGTTTATACGCACCTTCGAGCATTTGTCTGGCGGACAATTGCAGTAGGTCCTGATGGTCGCGGTAACCCTTGGAGACCTTGAAGCGGTCCATGACCTCCTTGTCCAGTTCCTTGCCGGTGAAGGCGAACCAGCCCGAGCGCAAGCGTTCGTGGGCCGTCAGTTCGATGTAATCGTCGATGTCATCGACCACGCGCGCGGCTTGATAAATCATCGAGCCGGCGATCAACAGTGCGGCGGCAGCCAGGCCGAGAGGGCCGGCGACGCTGCCGAAACCGGCCAGGGCCGCCACGCCCAGTGCGAGGCTGATACCCGCGCCGGCGACACTGAGGCCGGCGCTGACGTAGTGGTCTTGCGCCACCTTGCCGGAGGTTACCGCTGCGGCATTGAACGACTTCACCGCATCATTGATGTCGAAGGGCAGCGTGAGGATGCTGGCGAACATGCCGGCGCTGCGGCTCAGGAATTTGCCGACAGAAGTCCGCGGGAAATAACGGAAGATCATTCCGCCGTTTCTGATCATTGCCTGACCACCTTTGCTGAAGCCCTGTTCGAGAATCAGCGAACCCAGCTCGGCAGCTATCGAGCCGCCCTGAATCCAGGCTTCCCCGGTTTCACCGTGCTTGATTGCATCCACCATGGCCATGTAACCGCTATAGATGCCGAACGCCTGCATGCCGACGCCGGCGCCGCTCATCAAATAGCTTTTGCCTCGATTGACCCAGCCAGGTGAGTTTTCAAACGCGTCGACGCGCTGAATATCGAGTTTTTGCGCGGACTGACCCAAGCGATTGAGGCGCTCGAAGGAACTGCCTGGATCGATACTGGTAGCGCGAACGAACAGGTCCCCGGCATCAGGCGAACGCTTGCAGCAGAGTTCGAAAAACAGCATGGCAGGGGCGCCGCTGTCGGCGATGTCCGCTGAGCGCAAGCGTGCATGGACCTTGTCCGCATCGAAATTCAAACCGTCGAAGAAGGCTTGGTCGGCGCTCTGCATGCCGGCGTTCGCCGGACTAATGGGGTGGCCGTGGACGGTCGCGCCGAGGGCCTGCAATTCGACCCGACTGCTCATGACTTCGCCAATGCGTAACGGGCCGAAATGTTTGTCGAGAGTCGCCAGCGTGCGTCGATAGGGCGCGTCCGGGTCCGCCACGGTGGCGGAAGGCGGCGGTATCAACCGAGCAGGCTGGCGCCCGTACGGGTTGGCTGATGCGCTGATTTGCTCCATTGCAAGAGCGCGAGCTTGGAGGGCGGCGAGGCTGGGTGTGATGAGTGTTGACACGGTATCAGTCCTTTAATGATGTGTTTGCCCGGCTTCCATGCCGGGGGCTTCAGTGCAGGCCGTTGCGTACTCACGGCCAGGTAACGTCGTAGACGAATTCGTTGCGGTTGCCGGAAAGGCTGACGATCGAATTGGCTGCCGCTTCGGCACTGTCGATCAAGCTGTCGTATTCCCAGACATTGGCATGGCCGGCGCGAGTGGCGGCTTCGATCCGTTCGGCGCGGTCGCCGGCCTGCCCGGCGATGTCATCGATGCGGGCGGCTTTGGTCGGTACTGAATTGAACAGCCAGATGCGCTCGGCCGGCAATCCACTGCGGGTGACCGAAATCAGCCCTTTGAAGTCGTCGGAGGGGAACTGGGTCGGGGGCGTTTCGCGGGCTGCCCAGTTGAACAGCATGTTTTCTTCATGGGGGACCACTTTGAGGGGTGCGGGTGGTCGTAGGGTGGCGGCTGGTTTGCGTGGCAGCTTTGGGCTCATGAATGACTCGGGTGATGGATCAGCAACACAGCCACAAACTCCAAAGCATGGTTAATTGAAGTGTTTTGATGATCGAAGTTATTGAGTTAGGTGGGTCAATCTAATGCTTTTTCTTTAGTTGGGAGTTGTTTATGGCAGTGCGAAGGATTGAATTGTGTAACCCGGTTTTTTCGGATGCTTACAGGTGGGAAAGTTACTGAGCTGACGCGCGAAAACTTACGAGCAATTGGAAAACTCGAATAAGTTAATCGCGCTGCCCTTGTCGGAAGTTTCCGAAAAGAGCAGTGCGAGAAAATAACGCTTGTGCCGTTTCAATCAATAAGCGTAACGCAGCAGCGTATGCGGAAGATGGCGCAGTACGAAGAAGCCGAACAAGGCAATCATCGATGGCAGGATCAGCCACCAGATCTTGAACGGCATTGGGTTGAGGGACGTCTGGCGCTGGCTCAGCCATAGCATCGCGGCGCAAACGCAACTGGCAAGCATGGCGCCGGCAAGGATATCGGTTGGCCAGTGCGCCCCCAGATAGACCCGCGACAAGGCGATAGAGAGCGCCGGGATGCAAGCGATCAGCAGCCAGGTCAGGCGCATGCGTGGCGGCTGGCCGCGACCGGCGAGCACGCCCAGCGTCAGGAACAAGGCAAACGCGCCAGAAGCGTGGCCGCTGGGCATGCTGTAAGTGGTCAGTGGATCACTGAGTACTTCGGGGCGCACTCGGGCGAAGAAGTATTTGGTCCCGGTATTGGCCATGGCTGTGATCAGCATGGTGGCACCGGCGAACATCGCCTGGCGCCACTGCTTGCACAACAGCAGCAGTACGACGAGCAGGGCGCTGAACAGCAACATGTTGCGAAATTCGCCGATCAGGGTCAGCGTCACGGCGATTTCGTCCAGCGCTGGCTGGCGATGTTCCTGTACCAGGGTCATCACGCCGTTGTCGAGCGCCGTAAGATACGGGTAACCGATGAACAGACCGATCAGGATCAACAGGCTCATGCCGCCGATCCAGATCGTCGCGCGACGATGGCGACGCACGCTGCTGTTGACGCTCAGGCCGACCATCACCGCGAGGCTGGCGGCGACGATCCCGGCCTCCAGCCAGAAACCTTCAGGCAATGGCAGGCGGAACGCGGCGCCAGTGGCCCAACCCGGCAGCAGATAGGCCAGGCTCCAGCCGGCCGCAGCGAGCACGCTGACGGCGAAGAAACGCGGAAAGGGCATGTCGCACATCCCGGCGACCATCGGCAGCATGGGTCGCAGCGGGCCGATGAAACGCCCGACCAGCAGACTTGCGATGCCATAACGCTGGAAATACGACTCGGCGCCTGCCATCCATTCCGGGTGATGGCGCAGGCCGGGCAGGCGTCGGATGTTCTGGTGAAAATGGCGGCCCAGGAAATATGAAATCAGGTCGCCGAGGATGCCACCGAGAAAGCCCAGCAGGAGCGTCTCGCTTAACGATAAGGCGCCGCTGCCGGCCAGTACCGCCACGGCAAACAGCAACACCGTGCCCGGCACGATCAGCCCGGCAATCGCCAGGCATTCCACGCACGCAACGATGAACACCGCTGCGGCCAGCCACTGTGGATTGGCACCGAGCCATCCGGTGATGCTATCGAGCCATGGGCCCATACAAAAACTCCAGACTATTGATGATTCCGGTAGGAGCTGCCGCAGGCTACGATCTTTTGATCTTGTTTCTTTAAAGCAGAATCAAAAGATCGCAGCCTGCGGCAGCTCCTACAGGGGTAAGCGTTTACAGAAGAATAAAATCCCGGCCTTCGACCTGGCCCCGTCGCAGCGGGTTCCGCGTGCACCATTGCGCATACGCAGCGTCAACGAAGCGGTACATCAAGTGTTCATCGCGCCCCAGCGGAATGCCCAGCCGGGTGGTTTGAATGATCTGCGAGGGCGCCGGCCCCGTATCTTCGACCAGCAGCAATTCATGATCGAAACGCTTGGCATCCCACATCGGCACTTTCAAACCCAGCGCCTTGCACAGCAAGGTCTGTCCGGCGCACAACTTTTGCGTCGGACGCGGCCGGCCCTGGGCATCGGGATTATTCAGCAGCATCTGCGCCAGACTCGCCGGACCGCTGACTTCATCAACCCACGGATAGGCCGATTTGATCAGCACCGCATTGCCCGGACCCTGCGCGCTGAAATTCAGCGAATCGCCGCCACGGGCGTAGTACATATAGATGTGCCCACCATCCAGAAACAAAGCCTTACGTTTTTCTGTATAGCCCAGTGAGGAATGGCTGCCTTTTTCCGCAAAGTAATACGCTTCGGTCTCGATGATCCGCGCACTCAGCCACAGATCGCCGACGCGGTGCCGGATGACTTTGCCGAGCAGAGCCTGTGCCAGCACCTGCGCGTCGCGGTCGAAAAAACTGTCCGGCAGGCCCACGGGCAGGCGGGCGGACTCGGGGCAAAGGGGCACATTGGTCATGATGGGCAAGGTTTATCCAGGCTCAAGAGGTCGTGATGATAACAACGCTGAGCTTAATTACGTCTGAACAACGGCCAAACGCAGCTCATTTCGACCATCCGCCCGTCACCGCTGTTAGTCCCGGGACGCGACAGCTATAATCTGCCGCTTTCCTCTTTGCCAAGACCCCAGCAGACCATGACTGAGTCCGTTCTTGACTACATGACCCGATTGGGTCGCGCCGCCCGCGCTGCCTCCCGGGTCATCGGTCGCGCCAGCACCGCGCAGAAAAACCGCGCCTTGCAGGCTGCCGCCAATGCCTTGGACGCCGCTCGCGCCGAGCTGGCCGCAGCCAACGAGCTGGATCTGGCTGCCGGGCGCGCCAGCGGTCTGGAACCGGCGCTGCTGGAACGTCTGGAACTGACACCGGCACGCATCGACGGCATGATCGTCGGTCTGCGCCAGGTCGCTGCGTTGCCGGATCCGGTCGGCGCGATCCGCGACATGAGCTTCCGTCCGTCGGGGATTCAAGTCGGCAAAATGCGTGTACCGCTGGGCGTCATCGGGATCATCTACGAATCCCGGCCGAACGTGACCATCGATGCCGCCAGCCTGTGCCTGAAATCCGGTAACGCGACCATCCTGCGCGGTGGCTCCGAGGCGATTAACTCCAATCGCGCGATTGCCGCGTGCATTCAGCGTGGTCTGGCCGAGGCCGACCTGCCCGCCGCGGTGGTGCAAGTGGTGGAAACCACTGATCGTGCCGCTGTCGGCGCGATGATCAGCATGCCGGAATACGTCGACGTCATCGTCCCCCGTGGTGGCCGTGGCCTGATCGAACGCATCAGCCGCGATGCCCGCGTGCCGGTGATCAAGCACCTGGACGGCATCTGCCACGTTTACGTCAGCGCACACGCCGATCTGGCAAAAGCCCAGCGCATCGCCTTCAACGCCAAGACTTACCGTTATGGCATCTGCGGCGCGATGGAGACCCTGCTGGTCGATCAGGCTGTTGCCAGGGATTTCCTGCCTTCGATGACTGCGCAGTTCCGCGAGAAAGGCGTCGAACTGCGCGGTTGCGAGCGTACCCAGGCGATCATCGAGGCTGTAGCGGCCAGCGAAGACGACTGGCACACCGAATACCTGGCGGCGATCCTCTCGATCCGCGTGGTCGACGGTCTGGAACAGGCGATCGAACACATCAACCATTACGGCTCGCATCACACCGACTCGATCGTCAGCGAAAACCTCGCTGACACCCGGCGGTTCGTGGCGGAAGTCGACTCGGCCTCGGTGATGATCAACACGCCGACCTGCTTTGCCGATGGATTTGAATACGGATTGGGTGCCGAGATCGGCATTTCTACTGATAAGCTGCACGCCCGCGGCCCGGTCGGGCTTGAAGGGTTGACCTGCGAGAAGTACATCGTGGTCGGCGATGGCCAGTTGCGCGGCCAGGCGACGGTCTGACTTGACCGACCTCGACCTGACAGCGCCGCACACCGGCAGCGAGTCACGCCCGCAACGCATTGGCGTGCTGGGAGGTACGTTCGATCCGGTGCACATCGGTCATTTGCGTGGCGCGCTGGAAGTTGTCGAAGCGCTGGCGCTGGACGAGTTGCGTCTGATGCCGAACGCGCGGCCGCCGCATCGTGGTACGCCGCAGGTAGCAGCGCAGGATCGGCTGGCGATGGTCGAGTGCGCGGTGGCCGGATTGCCGCCGCTGGTAGTGGACGCCCGCGAGTTGCAGCGGGACAAACCGTCCTGGACCATCGATACCCTGGAGTCGCTGCGTGCAGAAATGCCCGCCGAGACCCAGGTTTTTCTGCTTTTGGGCTGGGACGCATTTTGCGGCCTGCCCACTTGGCACCGCTGGGAAGAGTTGCTCCAGCATTGCCACATCCTGGTGCTACAGCGCCCGGACGCCGACAGCGCACCGCCGGAGGCCTTGCGCAACCTGCTGGCAGCGCGTTCGGTGTGCGACCCGCTGGCCCTGCAAGGGCCGAGCGGACCGATTGCATTCGTCTGGCAGACACCTCTCGCGGTTTCCGCCACCCCGATCCGTCAACGGCTGGCCAGCGGTAAGTCGGTACGTTTCCTGGTGCCCGACGCGGTCCTGGCCTACATCGATGCGCACGGTCTGTACCGTGCGTCGAACTGAACAAGGCGTGCTTCACAGATACGAATCACCGTATCCCCAAGCCGCCGAATACATGAGCAAAACGAGTTTCATATGACTGATAAAGATCTACCGAAAGTAAAGCGCAAAGGCACGTTCAAGAGCGCACCACTGCCGGAAGCCGTCAACACCAACGAGCCGCTCAAGGGCGACGAACTGGTCAAGATTGCCGTCGCTGCGCTGGAAGACGTCAAGGCCCAGGACATCCAGATCATTGATGTGCGCGACAAGCAAAGCATCACTGACTACATGATCATCGCCACCGGTACCTCCAATCGCCAGATCAACGCGATGCTGGACAAGGTCCGCGAGGAAGTGAAAAAGCAGGGCGCCAAGCCGCTGGGCGAAGAAGGCAAGGGCGACAGCGACTGGGTGCTGCTCGACCTCGATCTGGTAATCGTGCACATGATGACCGCCTCGGCGCGTCAGTTCTACGACCTGGAGCGTCTGTGGGCCGGTGCCGAGCAAAGCCGTGCGGCCGACGCCAAGCATCACAGCCCGGAAAACACCCACGAGCATTTCACCAAGCTCAACAAAGACCAGTTCTAAGGGATTGCTGTGCGACTGCGCCTGATCGCCGTCGGTTCACGCATGCCCAAGTGGGTGGAAGAAGGCTGGCATGAATATGCCAAGCGTCTTCCGTCCGAACTGGCGCTGGAACTGGTGGAAATTCCGCTCAACACCCGTGGCAAGAATGCCGACGTGGCCCGTTTCATCCGCCAGGAAGGCGAAGCCATGCTGGCCAAGGTCGGGCACAACGAGCGGATCGTCACGCTGGAGGTTCACGGCAAGCCGTGGAGCACCGAGCAACTGGCGGTCGAACTCGATCGCTGGCGCCTGGATTCGCGCACGGTCAACTTCATGGTGGGCGGCCCGGAAGGGCTGGCACCGGAAGTCTGTGCCCGCGCTGACCAGCGCTGGTCGTTGTCGCCGCTGACCTTGCCGCACCCCCTGGTGCGGATCCTGATCGGCGAACAGTTGTACCGTGCCTGGACCGTGTTGTCCGGCCACCCTTACCACAAGTAAGCCTGCCCTCATGTCTCAGCCGATCCGCATCAAGGACCACGAAAAGGACGCCCGTCTGGTGCGCAGCCGTGTCGTGTTCGGTGCGATCGTGATCGTGACGCTGATCTGTGTGCTGATCGCGCGCCTGTATTACCTGCAGGTTATCCAGTACGAGTACCACTCGACCCTGTCGGAAAACAACCGCGTCCACGTGCAGCCGATTCCGCCGACGCGCGGGCTGATTTTCGACCGCAACGGCGTGGTCGTGGCCGACAACCGGCCGAGCTTCAGCCTGAGCATGACCCGCGAGCGCTCCGGCGACTGGCAACAGGTGCTCGACGTCATCGTCGAGGTGCTGGAGATGACGCCCGAGGACCGTGTGATCTTCGAGAAGCGCATGCGTCAGGGGCGCCGGCCGTTCGAGCCGGTGCCGATCCTGTTCGAGCTGACCGAAGAGCAGATCGCCCGGATTGCGGTGAACCAGTTCCGCCTGCCCGGGGTGGAAGTGGTTGCGCAACTGGTCCGGCATTACCCGCAGGGCGCGCATTTTGCGCACTCGGTGGGCTATATGGGGCGGATCAACGAGAAAGAGCTGAAGTCGCTGGATCCGGTCAATTACAGCGGCACCCATCACATCGGCAAGACCGGTATCGAGCGTTTCTACGAGCCGGAATTGCACGGTCAGGTCGGTTACGAAGAAGTCGAGACCAACGCCCGGGGCCGCGTATTGCGCGTGCTCAAGCGCACTGATCCGATTCCCGGCAAGGACATCGTCCTGAGCCTCGACATCAAGTTGCAGGAAGCCGCCGAGGCCGCGCTGGGCGGGCGGCGTGGCGCGGTGGTGGCGCTCGATCCAAAAACCGGCGAAGTGTTGGCGATGGTCAGTCAGCCGAGTTTTGATCCCAACCTGTTCGTCACCGGGATCAGCTTCAAGGCTTACGCCGAGTTGCGTGATTCCATTGACCGGCCGCTGTTCAACCGCGTGTTGCGCGGTCTGTACCCGCCGGGCTCGACGATCAAGCCGGCGGTGGCGATTGCCGGTCTCGACGCCGGCGTGGTCACGGCATCCAGCCGGGTATTCGACCCGGGCTATTACATGCTGCCCAACTACGATCACAAGTACCGCAACTGGAACCGCACCGGTGACGGCTTCGTCGACCTCGACACAGCGATCATGCGATCCAATGACACCTACTTCTATGACCTGGCGCACAAGCTCGGCATTGATCGGCTGTCGACCTACATGAACAAGTTCGGCATCGGCCAGAAGGTTTCGCTGGACATGTTCGAAGAGTCCCCGGGCCTGATGCCGTCCCGCGAATGGAAACGCGCAACGCGCAAACAGGCGTGGTTCCCCGGCGAGACCCTGATTCTCGGGATCGGCCAGGGCTACATGCAGTCGACGCCGCTGCAGCTGGCCCAGGCCACTGCGCTGGTGGCCAACAAAGGCATCTGGAACCGGCCGCATCTGGCCAAGTCCCTCGACGGGGTGAAACCGGTGGATGACAACCCGATGCCGAACATCGTCCTGCGTGACCCGTCCGACTGGAACAAGGTCAACCACGGCATGCAGCAGGTGATGCACGGTGCTCGTGGTACCGCGCGCAAAGCGGCGATCGGCGCGCAATACCGCATCGCCGGCAAATCCGGTACCGCGCAGGTGGTGGCGATCAAGCAGGGCGAAAAATACGACCGTTCCAAGGTCCAGGAGCGCCATCGCGACCACGCCCTGTTCGTCGGCTTCGCCCCGGCTGATGATCCGAAAATCGTGGTTTCGGTGATGGTCGAGAACGGTGAGTCCGGTTCCGGCGTTGCCGCGCCCGTGGTGCGCCAGGTCATGGACGCCTGGTTGCTCGACCAGAACGGCCACCTGAAAACCGAGTACGCCAGCCCTATCACTGCGGAGGCCACGGCCCGTGATGAATAATTTCGATCGCATGCTCTCCAGCGAGGATGTGATGCGTCGCCGCGCGACGTTGCTGCAAAGGCTGCATATCGATGGCCCGCTGTTGATCCTGTTGCTGATCCTCGCCGCCGGCAGCCTGTTCGTGCTGTATTCGGCCAGCGGCAAAAGCTGGGATCTGCTCGGCAAGCAGGCCACGTCGTTCGGCATCGGCCTGGTGGCGATGATTGTCATCGCCCAGCTCGAGCCGCGGTTCATGGCCCGTTGGGTACCGCTCGGTTACGTCATCGGCGTGGTCTTGCTGATCGTCGTCGACATCATGGGCCACAACGCCATGGGCGCCACGCGCTGGATCAACATTCCCGGGGTAATCCGCTTCCAGCCCTCGGAGTTCATGAAGATCCTGATGCCGGCGACCATCGCCTGGTATCTGTCCAAACGCACCTTGCCACCGCAACTCAAACATGTCGGCATCAGCCTGATGCTGATTGGCGTGCCGTTCATTCTGATCGTGCGCCAGCCGGACCTCGGTACCTCGCTGCTGATTCTCGCCGGTGGCGCCTTCGTCCTGTTCATGGGTGGCCTGCGCTGGCGCTGGATTCTCAGCGTACTGGCGGCGGCGGTGCCGGTGTCGGTAGCGATGTGGTTTTTCGTCATGCACGACTACCAGAAGCAGCGCGTGCTGACCTTCCTCGATCCGGAAAGCGATCCGCTGGGTACCGGCTGGAACATCATCCAGTCGAAAGCCGCCATCGGTTCAGGTGGCGTATTCGGCAAAGGCTGGCTGCTTGGCACCCAGTCGCACCTGGACTTCCTCCCGGAAAGCCATACCGATTTCATCATTGCCGTGCTTGGCGAAGAGTTCGGTCTGGTGGGTATCTGCGCGCTGCTGCTGATCTACTTGTTGTTGATCGGTCGCGGGCTGGTAATCACCGCCCAGGCGCAAACGCTGTTTGGCAAATTGCTCGCTGGCGCGTTGACCATGACTTTTTTTGTTTACGTTTTCGTCAACATCGGTATGGTCAGTGGCCTGTTGCCGGTCGTAGGGGTGCCGTTGCCGTTCATTAGCTACGGAGGAACTTCGCTGGTGACGCTGCTGTCAGCGTTTGGGGTTTTGATGTCGATCCATACCCATCGCAAGTGGATCGCACAGGTTTGAATAAGGTGAAGAGTGCAATGCAAGTAATGCGTGGCTGGGCGACTCGATGCGCGCCGCTGGTTGGCCTGATGGGCCTGCTGGGGGGCGTGCAGGAAGCGCTGGCCGGCGACTATGAAGGCTCGCCGCAGGTGGCCGAATTCGTCGGTGAAATGACCCGCGACTATGGTTTCGCCGGTGAACAACTGATGGGTGTGTTCCGCGAGGCGCAACGCAAGCAGTCGATCCTCGACGCCATCTCCAAGCCCGCCGAACGGGTCAAACAGTGGAACGAATATCGTCCGATGTTCATTACCGACGCGCGCATCGCTCGCGGTGTGGATTTCTGGCGCCAGCACGAGGCGACGCTGGCGCGTGCCGAGCAGGAATATGGCGTGCCGGCTCAAGTCATCGTGTCGATCATCGGCGTCGAGACCTTTTTCGGACGTAATACCGGAAATTTCCGGGTGATCGATGCTCTATCGACCCTCGGCTTCGACTATCCTCCGCGTGCCGACTTTTTCCGCAAGGAACTGCGTGAGTTCCTTCTGCTGGCGCGTGAAGAGCAAGTCGACCCATTGACCCTCAAAGGCTCATACGCTGGGGCCATGGGCCTGCCGCAGTTCATGCCGAGCAGCTTTCGCGCCTACGCGGTGGACTTCGACGGTGACGGCCACATCAATATCTGGAACAACCCGGACGATGCGATCGGCAGTGTCGCCAGCTATTTCAAGCGTCATGGCTGGGTCGCCGGTGAACCGGTGGTCAGCCGCGCCGACGTGCGCGGCGAGCAGGTCGATGAAGGCCTGACCACCGGCATTGAACCAGTGAAGACGGTCGCAGAGTTGCGGGCGCTGGGCTGGTCAAGTCATGATGCGCTGCGCGATGATATGCCGGTTACCGCATTTCGCCTCGAAGGCGACAACGGCCCTGAATACTGGATGGGCCTGCAGAATTTCTACGCGATCACGCGTTATAACCGCAGCGTGATGTACGCCATGGCCGTACATCAACTGTCTGAACAGCTGGTACAAGCACGGGGCGTCAAGTAATGCAGGCATTGCCTAACAATAAACCCCTGAAGCTGGTGGCTTTCGCTGCGTTGGCAGTCCTGGTCGCCAGTTGCACGACCAGCCGCACGCCGACGCAGAAAACCCCGTCCACCGCTGTCCGCGCCAAACCGGGCCTGGACATCAACCGTGCGCACAAAGACGGCGCGCCATGGTGGGATGTCGATGTCTCGCGCATCCCCGATGCGACGCCGACCCTGCACACCGGCCCGTACAAGGCCAACCCGTATACCGTGCTGGGCAAGACTTATTTCCCGCTGCAGGAATCCAAGACCTACGTGGCCTCAGGTACGGCGTCCTGGTATGGCACCAAGTTCCATGGTCAGAACACCGCCAACGGCGAAGTGTATGACCTGTACGGCATGAGCGCCGCGCACAAGACTTTGCCACTGCCAAGTTACGTTCGGGTGACGAACCTGGACAACAACAAGACGGTGATCCTGCGCGTCAACGACCGTGGCCCGTTCTACTCCGATCGCATCATCGACTTGTCCTACGCGGCGGCGAAGAAGCTCGGCTATGCCGAGACCGGCACCGCGCGGGTCAAGGTCGAAGGCATTGATCCGCAGCAGTGGTGGGCGGCCAAGGGGCGTCCGGCGCCGCTGATGCTCAACGAGCCGCAAGTGGCGCAGAATAGCGCGCCAGTGATTACGGCTTCGGCCGGCACCGTCGAGCAATGGACGCCGCCGCCGCAGCAACATGCCGCGGCCGTGGTGCCCGTGCAGATCGATGCAAAAAAAAACGCTTCTGCACCAGCGTCTGGCCAGTATCTGCAGGTGGGCGCGTTCGCCAACCCGGACGCTGCCGAGTTGCTGAGGTCGAAGCTCAGCGGGATGGTGAGCGCGCCGGTGTTCATCAGCTCGATCGTGCGCAATCAGCAGACCCTGCACCGGGTACGCCTGGGGCCGATCGGCTCGCCGGGTGAGATCGCCCAGGTGCAGAACAGTGTGCGTCTGGCCAACCTGGGTTCGCCCAGCGTGGTCACCGAGTAATACGTAGACCTTGATTGACGGTTCACTTGCGGTATTCGGGGGGTGAACCAGGTTGTTGGCTCGTCGAAGAACAAAAGCCCGGCAAGGGTGACTGGAGTGAGCAACTGAACACGCGATGGCCCGTTAGAAGGCTGTCTGAATAAGTTTTGCCTTCGGGCAAGTTTCCATTAGCGATTTCGAGAGACGGATGAACATCACCACCTTTGCCAAACGCCTGTGTCTGCTAGTCCCGCTGCTCCTCTCGCCAGCCGCCTTCGCGGCCGAGATGATGCCGTCGCCACCACAACTGGCCGCCAAGGCCTACGTTCTGATGGACGCGAGCAGCGGCAACGTGCTGGTCGAAAACAACGGCGACCAGCGTCTGCCACCGGCCAGCCTGACCAAGCTGATGACCGCGTACATCGCGACCCTGGAAATCCGTCGCGGCCAGATCGGTGAAAACGACCCGGTGACCGTCAGCGAAAACGCCTGGCGCACCGGCGGGTCGCGGATGTTCATCAAGGTTGGCTCGCAGGTGACTGTCAGCGACCTGCTGCACGGCATCATCATCCAGTCCGGTAACGACGCCAGCGTCGCCCTGGCCGAGCACATCGCCGGCAGCGAAGACGCCTTCGCCGACCTGATGAACAAGACCGTCACCGAACTGGGCATGACCAATACCCATTTCATGAACCCGACCGGTCTGCCGAACCCTGAGCACTATTCGTCCGCTCACGACATGGCGATCCTTGCTCGCGCAATCATCCACGAAGACCCGGCTCACTACGCGATCTACTCGCAGAAAGAGTTCTTCTGGAACGGCATCAAGCAGCCTAACCGCAACCTGCTGCTGTGGCGCGACAAGACCGTCGACGGTCTGAAAACCGGCCACACCGACGAAGCCGGCTACTGCATGGTGTCCTCGGCGGTACGTGACGGCCAGCGCCTGATCGCTGTAGTGTTCGGCACGAACAGCGAAGTGGCCCGTGCCGCTGAAACCCAGAAGCTGCTGACTTACGGTTTCCGCTTCTTCGAAACCCAGACCTTCTATCAGAAGGGCACTGAACTGGCGCAGGCGCCGGTATGGAAAGGCACCACCAGCCAGGTCAAGGCCGGTCTGGCGCAAGACCTGACCATGACTCTGCCAAAAGGCCAGCTGAAGAAGCTCGCTGCCAGCATGACCATGAACCCGCAACTGGTCGCACCCATCGCCAAGGGCGACGTGATCGGTAAAGTCGAAGTCAAACTGGAAGACAAGGTGGTGCACAGCGCCGACCTGATCGCTCTGGATGGCGTCGAGGAGGGTGGTATCTTCCGCCGCATGTGGGATAGCATCCGACTATTCTTCTACGGCTTGTTCAACTGATTCAGTGTTGACCTGCATGGCCCCGCCCCGATCCGGAGCGGGGCCATGTGCGTTACCACGGCTTGTGCTATTAGAGGCCGTTACGCCATGACCGATACCGAAGTAAAGGCGCCAAAGATCGAATTCCCTGTTACGGATTATCCCGTCAAGGTGATCAGCGATACGGGCGTCGGCCGCAAAGACCAGATCATCGAGATCGTCAAGAAACACGCGACCATCAATGATGAGCGCATCGACGAACGTCAAAGCAGCACCGGCAAGTACACCACCATCCAGCTGCACATTGTCGCCACCGATCAGGATCAGCTGTACAACATCAACAGCGAACTGCGGGCGACCGGCTTCGTGCACATGGTGCTGTGATGCACGGCACGCTGGGCTTTCGCGAGCTGGGCCAGATGGCTTACGAGCCGGTCTGGCATGCCATGCAGCGCTTTACCAACGAACGCGGCAACGCTGCCGCCGACGAAATCTGGCTCGTCGAACACCCGCCGGTGTTCACGCAGGGCCAGGCCGGCAAGGCCGAACACTTGTTGCTGCCGGGAGATATTCCAGTCGTGCAGGTCGATCGCGGCGGCCAAGTGACTTATCATGGCCCCGGGCAACTGGTGGCCTATCTGTTGCTGGATGTGCGCAAGCTGGGTTTCGGCGTGCGCGACCTGGTCAGCCGCATGGAAGCCTGCCTGATCGAACTGCTGGCCAGCTACGGCGTCACCGCCGCGGCCAAGCCGGATGCTCCCGGCGTCTATGTCGACGGAGCGAAAATCGCTTCTCTGGGTTTGCGCATTCGCCACGGTTGTTCCTTTCATGGCCTGGCCCTGAACGTGGATATGAACCTGGAACCGTTTCGACGGATTAATCCCTGCGGCTACGCCGGGCTGGCCATGACCCAGCTGAGCGATCACGCAGGATC
>NZ_JBITTW010000033.1:36948-65206 GCF_044542195.1 Pseudomonas sp. NPDC079367 | reverse complement strand
AAAGAAACTTAATAACAGATAATAAAACGTGACATTATTTAAGACGACAAGTGAAACACTGAATGTTAGCATGTTAACATCGTTCCTGTAGTCGGTGCTGCAAATCTAAATGCACAGCGGGCATGGGTGCCCGAAAGGCCGCATATTCTAAGGAATATCCGGACTTTTGCAAATGACTTTTTCCGGCGCCCATGGCATGCCGTGCAGATTTGCATAGAGAGCCGTCGATAAAAACGGCCAGTCAGCTCCCGCCGAGTGCGGGTTTGCTGTTGATCCTGCGTCCTTGCAGGGTCTGCGCCGGTGCGACGACCGGCGAAGTCCAAGTGTCCTGTCTCACATCTTCGGCATGCCGCCGCCGGGCAACATACCGCCCATGCCGCGCATCATTTTTGCCATACCGCCCTTGGCGGTGAATTTCTTCATCATCTTCTGCATCTGCTTGTGTTGCTTGATCAAGCGGCCGATGTCCTGCACTTGAGTGCCGGAACCCATGGCGATCCGGCGCTTGCGCGAACCGCTGATCAGCTCCGGATCGCGCCGCTCGGCCGGGGTCATCGAGTTGATGATGGCTTCCATCTGTTTGAACTGCTTCTCTGCGGCGTTCTGGGCATTGCCCATTTGCGACAGGTTGACGCCGCCGATGCTCGGCAGCTTGTCCATGAGCCCGCCGAGGCCGCCCATGTTCTTCATCTGCTGCAGCTGATCGCGGAAGTCTTCGAGGTCGAAGCCCTTGCCCTTCTTCAGCTTCTTGGCCAGTTTGTCGGCCTTGTCCTTGTCCAGCGTCGCTTCGGCTTGTTCGATCAGGCTGAGCACGTCGCCCATGCCGAGGATCCGTGAGGCGATACGCTCAGGGTGGAACGGGTCGAGCGCTTCGCTCTTCTCGCCCATACCAATGAACTTGATCGGCTTGCCGGTAATGGCGCGCACCGACAGCGCCGCACCGCCACGGGCGTCGCCGTCGACCTTGGTCAGGATCACACCGGTCAGCGGCAGTGCATCACCGAAGGCCTTGGCCGTATTGGCGGCGTCCTGACCGGTCATGGCATCGACCACGAACAGGGTTTCGACCGGGTTGATCGCGGCGTGCAGCGCCTTGATCTCGCCCATCATCTCTTCGTCGATGTGCAGACGCCCGGCGGTGTCGACGATGACCACGTCGATGAATTTCAGCTTGGCTTCTTTAATAGCCGCATTGGCGATGTCGACCGGCTTCTGGCTCAGGTCGGACGGAAAAAACGTCACGCCGATGTCGTTGGCCAGGGTTTCCAGCTGTTTGATCGCTGCCGGACGGTAGATGTCCGCCGAAACAACCATGACCGACTTCTTCTTGCGCTCTTTAAGGAAGCGCGCCAGTTTGCCGGCGGTGGTGGTTTTACCGGCGCCCTGCAGACCGGCCATCAGAATCACGGCTGGCGGAACGGCACTCAGGTTCAGGTCTTCATTGGCCGCGCCCATCAGGCTTTCGAGCTCGGCCTGGACGATTTTCACGAACGCCTGGCCCGGCGTCAGGCTGCGCGACACCTCGGTGCCGACGGCGCGTTCCTTGACCGAATTGACGAAGTCCTTGACCACCGGCAGCGCGACGTCGGCTTCGAGCAACGCCATGCGCACTTCACGCAGTGTGTCTTTGATGTTGTCCTCGGTCAGCTTCGCCTTGCCGGTGACATGGCGCAGCGTCTGCGAGAGACGGTCGGTTAAGTTTTCAAACATTGCGCGATCCTTTCAGGCCCTGTACGAACCGGGATAATGGCGGCCCAGACCGGCATCAACATGTGCTCGGCGAGCCTGCGGCGTGGGCAGGTCGCGGATTATAGCGAAGACTGCGGCTGGCGGACACCTCGCCGTCAGCTAGCGGAGTCTTTCGTGCCGTGGCGGTTCTATGCCAAACTCAGCGCCTTTCGGGCTCGCCTAACAGGATTTATGCTCCCCTTGTCACCCAGTTTGCTGACCACCCTCGCCGCCGCCCTGCTCTATGCCGCTGCGACCGTCTATCAAAGTACTCGCCTGGCCACCGGCGCCAAGGCGAACAAGCGCCTGCTGGTCAGCCTCGGCATCTTCGCCGTGCTCGCCCACGGCGCCAGCCTGCTCACGCATCTGCTGACCCCGATCGGCCTGGGCCTGGATTTCTTCAGCGCATCGAGCCTGATTGCTGCCGCAGTGATTGCACTGACGCTGATCGCCTGCTCGCGAATCCCGGTGGAAAACCTGCTGGTGCTGCTGTTCCCGCTCGGTGCGATCACGGTATTGCTGGCGCAGTTCGCGCCGACCGGCACGGTACAGATCATCGATGAAGAGCCGGGCATCCTCGCGCACATCCTATTGTCGATCCTCGCCTACGGCATGTTCACCATCGCGGTGTTCCAGGCGTTGCTGCTGCTGGTCCAGGATCATCAGCTCAAGCACAAACACCCGTCAGGGCTGATCAGGAACTTCCCGCCGCTGCAAACCATGGAAAGTCTGCTGTTCGGCTTTCTCTGGGCCGGCTGGACGCTGCTGTCGCTGTCGCTGATTTCCGGCTGGCTGTTCGTCGAGAACCTGTTTGCCCAGCATCTGGTGCACAAGACCCTGCTGGCCTGTCTGGCGTGGATCGTCTTCAGCGTGCTGCTGTGGGGTCGCAACCGTCTGGGCTGGCGTGGCCACAAGGCGATTCGCTGGACCCTCGCCGGTTTCTGCCTGCTGATGCTGGCGTACTTCGGCAGCAAACTGGTTCGTGAATACATTCTGCACATCTGACGGGCGGCATAAATGGACGGTTTGCCCATAGGGCCGATGCTCGCGATATTTGTCCTGCTGATTTTATGGTCAGGGCTGTTTACCGCCGTCGAAATCGCGCAGCAGCACCTGCTCGCGCAACGTATTGCCTCGCGCGCCAGCGATAAACCGCTGGCGAAGCTGAGCTTCCCGCTCGACAGCCTGATCCTCTGCAATACCTTGTGCCGCGCTCTTGCCGTGATCATCGCGACGCTGCTGGCGATTTTTCTCTGCGAAGAAGACGGCCCATGGGCAGCATGCCTGGGCGCCGGAGCCATCCTGCTGGTGTTCGCCGATTATTTCCCGCGCACCGTGGCCCGGCGCTATCCCGACGCTGTGCTGGGGTTCGGCAACGCTTTGCTGGTGGTGCCGATGAAGATCGTCTATCCGCTTGCGTGGCTGTTCAGCCAGGTCAGCGCGCTGCTGATGACCCCGTTCACGCGCAAGGCGCAGGTGGTGCAACAGAGCGAGGACGAACTGCCGACCGATCACGATGATGATCCCGAACATCCCGTGCGCAGCCACCCGGTGTCGGGCATCCATGCGCTGGATAACATCACGGTCAATGACATTCTGGTGCCGCGCAGTGACGTCGATGGCATCAACCTCGACGATTCGATCGAAGAGATCATTGAGCAATTACTACAAAACAAACGCACGCGCCTGCCGGTGTTTCACAGCGACATCAATCAGGTCGAAGCGGTGCTCAACACTCGCCAGATCGGCCACTTGCTCAGCAACGGCGGGCTGACCCGCGACGCGCTGATGAACGCCAGCTACGAGCCCTACTTCGTTCCGGAAAGCACGCCACTGCAACTGCAACTGCTGAACTTTCACAAGCAGCAACGCCGTCTCGGCATGGTCGTCGATGAATACGGCGAGGTGCTGGGCATCGTCACCCTTGAGGATATCCTCGAAGAGATCGTCGGCGAATTCGAAAGCGAACACAGCATCGACAACCCGCATATCCATCCTCAGGCCGACGGGCGCATGCTGATCGATGGTGCCGCGTCGATCCGCGATGTGAACAAATGCCTGGGCTGGCATCTGCCAAGCGACGGTCCGAAAACCCTGAACGGCTTGGTCACCGAAGCGCTGGAAACCATTCCGGAGAGCGCGGTGTGCCTGAAGATCGGGCGTTATCGCCTGGAAATCCTCGAGACCGAGGAGAACCGGGTGAGCAAGGTGTTGATCTGGCTGACCTCCTCGGTGCCTGCTTTAGTGCCCGCCCGATAGAAAATCAAAAGATCGTCCGATCGCGGCCCGGGCCTTCGGCAGCTCCTACCCTGCGATCTTTTGCGCTTGTTTGATCGTTAGCCCCCTTCCTATAATCGAGGCGCTTACCCAAGCGCCGTCGATCCCTGTGCTTACCCGGCACTTCCGGATCCCGACTGTTGCGTTGCAAACCGACGACTGTTCCTACTCGAAACAGCGCTCGCGCCCTACCCCACATCCCTGGGTGTTCGACCATAAAATTCGCTCCACTGGAGCTCATGACTGTCAGGGATCACCGTATGACAACCCATACCGCTTACAGCGAAACCGCGCCTGCCCAGCCGACCAATTCCGCCACCCGCGTGGCCACGGCAAGCTTCATCGGCACCGCCATCGAGTTCTACGACTTCTACGTTTATGCCACTGCTGCGGCGCTGGTGATCGGGCCGGTGTTCTTTCCGCAGACCTCCGGTACGGCACAGATGCTGTCGGCATTTCTCACTTTTGGTATTGCCTTCCTCGCCCGACCACTGGGCTCGGCGCTGTTTGGCCACTTCGGCGACCGCATCGGGCGCAAATCGACGCTGGTCGCTTCGCTACTATTGATGGGCGTCTGCACAACATTGATCGGCGTCCTGCCGGGCTACGACAGCATTGGTGCCTGGGCGCCAATTCTGCTGTGCGTGCTGCGTTTCGGCCAGGGCCTTGGCCTTGGCGGCGAATGGGGCGGCGCGGCGCTGCTGGCTACGGAAAACGCGCCGAAAGGCAAGCGCGCCTGGTTCGGCATGTTCCCGCAGCTCGGCCCATCGATTGGCTTTCTGGCGGCCAACGGTTTGTTCCTGACCTTGGCCATGACGCTGGATGACGAGCAGTTCCGCAGTTGGGGCTGGCGCATTCCGTTTCTGCTCAGCGCAGCGCTGGTGATGGTCGGCCTGTATGTGCGCCTCAAGCTGCACGAAACGCCGGTCTTCGCCAATGCGATCGCCCGTCAGGAGCGGGTAAAAGTGCCGCTGGTCGAGTTGTTCAGCCAATACTGGGCGCCGACGCTGCTCGGTGCGGCGGCGATGGTGGTCTGCTATGCGCTGTTCTATATCTCGACAGTGTTTTCGCTCAGCTACGGCGTATCCACGCTGGGTTACAGCCGCGAAACGTTCCTCGGCCTGCTGTGCTTTGCCGTGTTGTTCATGGCCGCAGCGACGCCATTATCCGCTTGGGCCAGCGACCGTTACGGGCGCAAACCGGTGCTGATCATCGGTGGCGTGCTGGCGATTCTGTCCGGATTCCTGATGGAACCGTTGCTGACGCAGGGCTCGACCTGGGGCGTGGCGCTGTTTCTGTGCATCGAGCTGTTTTTGATGGGCGTGACATTCGCGCCGATGGGGGCGCTGTTGCCTGAACTGTTTCCGACCCACGTGCGTTATACCGGCGCTTCGGCGGCATATAACCTCGGCGGGATCGTCGGGGCCTCGGCGGCGCCGTTCTTTGCGCAGAAACTGGTAGCGATGGGCGGGTTGAGCTATGTCGGCGGGTATGTGTCGGCGGCAGCGGTGTTGAGTCTGATTGCGGTGGTGTGCTTGAAAGAGACGCGGGATAACGATCTGAATCGGGTTGCCTGACGCAAGATCAAAAGCTTCGCGAGCAAGCCCGCTCCCACTGGTTTATTGGTTGGCCACAAATCTTGTGTCCAACCAAATCCCATGTGGGAGCGGGCTTGCTCGCGAATGCCGCGACTCGGTTTACAGCTCTACAACAACCGCCTGCGACGCACGGGTCGCCTTGGCACGTGCAGCCTCAATCGACTCATCCCGTGCCAGCGCCACGCCCATGCGACGCTGGCCGTTCACTTCAGGCTTGCCGAACAGACGCAGCGCGGTATCCGGCTCGCTCAACGCAGCACCCAGATTGGCGAATGCGGTCTGGGTCGATTGCCCTTCGACCAGAATCACTGCCGACGCCGATGGCCCGAACTGACGGATCAGCGGTACCGGCAGGCCGAGAATGGCGCGGGCGTGCAGCGCAAATTGCGACAGATCCTGAGAAATCAGCGTGACCAGACCGGTGTCATGCGGGCGCGGCGAGACTTCGCTGAACCACACCTGATCGCCTTTGATGAACAGCTCGACGCCGAACAGTCCGCGGCCACCCAGCGCTTCAGTCACCGCTTTGGCGACGCGCTCGGATTCAGCCAGAGCAATCGGGCTCATGGCTTGTGGCTGCCAGGATTCCTGATAGTCGCCCTTCTCCTGACGGTGACCGACCGGGGCGCAGAACGTGGTGCCGCCAATGTGGCGCACGGTCAGCAGGGTGATTTCGTAATCGAAATCGATGAAGCCTTCGACGATCACCCGACCTTTGCCGGCGCGACCGCCCTCTTGCGCGTAATCCCAGGCCTTCTGCACGTCATCGACGCTGCGCAGCAGGCTCTGGCCTTTGCCCGACGAGCTCATTACCGGTTTGACGACACACGGGAAGCCGAGGTCTTCAACGGCTTTGCTGTAGTCCTCGAAAGTATCGGCGAAGTGATACGGCGAGGTCGGCAGGTCGAGTTCTTCGGCGGCCAGACGACGGATGCCTTCGCGGTTCATGGTCAACTGCGCCGCACGGGCGGTCGGGATCACGGTGAAGCCTTCGGCTTCCAGCTCGACCAGGGTGGCGGTGGCGATGGCTTCGATTTCCGGCACGATGAAGTGCGGCTTCTCGGCTTCGATCACAGCGCGCAGTGCAGCGCCGTCGAGCATGTTGATCACGTGGCTGCGATGGGCCACTTGCATGGCCGGCGCGTTGGCGTAGCGGTCGACGGCAATCACTTCAACGCCCAGGCGCTGCAGTTCGATTACCACTTCCTTGCCCAACTCACCACAGCCACACAGCAATACGCGGGTCGCGGTTGGCGACAATGGAGTTCCGATACGGGTCATCTCAGGTCCTCAAAGGAAGCGGATCATCGAGGAAAGCCACGCAAGTGCGCTTTCCATGGGGAGAAAGCGCGGCATTTTACATGAACCCGAGGGTTTGGCTTCAGCTGGCGACAGCCTGTTTGCGATCACGCCAGGCCATGATCAGCCAGACTGCGGTGACGCCAGCGAACTTCGAGGCCAGGGCAGTGATGATCACTGGTGGCGTCAAGGCGTCGATCATGCCGAAAAAGATGAAGGTATCCAGCGGAATGCTCAGTGCCGAACTGATCCACAAGCGGTCGCGCAACGGCCGTTTGGTAATGCTGAACACCAGCCAGTCGATGCACTCGGAGACTGCAAACGCCGTAGCGCTGGCCAGCGCAATGGATGGGTCAGAGGTGATGTACGACAGCACCAGCGCCGCCAGCATGGCCACGATTGCGCCATGACCGAAGCGGGTTTGCACCATGTCGCGCAGCACGAACACCAAACCGCCCCAGGCCGACCAGATGATGTCCAAGTGCGGTGCGGTGGAAAAGGCGAAGTTGATCAGCACGACGCTGCTGATGTAGGCGATGAGGAAAATCATGGGGGCGGCCTGTGAATGTGGCGCACAGGTTACTTCAGGCCGTGTTGTGAGCCAATAAGAAGTAGTGAATGTACTGGCCTCTTCGCGAGCAAGCCCGCTCCTACATGAGATCTCATTCCAACTGTGGGAGCGGGCTTGCTCGCGAAAGCGGTGATTCAGGCGCCGGATTTTCCGGGGGTCATCCAAACCAGCCCGCTCGCTTTCGCCCGCTCATGACACAACCCCAGCACCACGCGGCGCTCGTCACCGCTCATGCGGCCCCAACGGGTGATCTCTGCGACCGTGCGCTGGCAGCCGGTGCAAATATCGTCCTCATCCAGCGCGCAGATATTCACACACGGCGAGGCGACTGGTCGTTCAACAGCGGTCATTGTTCTTGCTCGACCAGATCGCGGGCGTAACGCTGCGAGTTATGCACATAGTGCGCGGCGCTGGCTTCAAGCATCTTTTTCTGCGCCTCGGTCAGTTCGCGCACAACCTTGCCCGGCGAGCCCATGACCAGCGAACCGTCGGGAATTTCCTTGCCTTCGCCGATCAGCGAGTTGGCGCCGATGATGCAGTTCTTGCCGATCTTCGCGCCATTGAGAATCACCGCGTTGATGCCGATCAGGCTGTAGTCGCCGACCGTGCAGCCGTGAAGCATCGCGTTGTGGCCGATGGTCACGCCGGTGCCGATGGTCAGCGGATAGCCCATGTCGGTGTGCATCACCGTGCCGTCCTGCACGTTGCTGTTCTTGCCGATGAGGATCAGCTCATTGTCGCCGCGCAACACAGCGTTGAACCAGACATTGGCGCCCTCTTCCAGGCGGACCTTGCCCACCAGCACGGCATTGGGCGCGACCCAGCTCTGTGGATGGGTGTCGACACGGGCGTCGCCCAGGCGGTATTTCATCTTGTTTTCCTCGGGGCTCACGGCCGTTCGAACGACGGCTCAGGTATCGATAAAGCTTTTCGGCGGTCGGTGCAGGCTGATTCTGGCGTCATAGAGCAGGTTGATCAACTCGACGATCATGATTGCCGTCAGGCCCCAGATCTTGTACTCGCCGAAGCGATAGCTCGGCACGTACCAACTGCGGCCCTGATAGTCGATGCGATGGGTGTGCTCGCGCGGGTCCTTGCGGAAGAATTCCAGTGGAACGCTGAAGACGGCGGCGATTTCGGCATCATTTGGCTGGTATTCGACAAAGTCTGGAATCACCCCGACATACGGCGTTACCTTGATGCCGTGCAGGGAAATCAGTGGACTGAGCGGGCCAATGACTTCGACCAGGCCCGGCGGCAAACCGATTTCTTCTTCGGCTTCACGCAGCGCGGTGAATATGAGGTCCGGATCTTCCGGGTCGCGGCGACCTCCGGGGAAGGCGACTTCGCCGCCGTGGGTCGAAAGCCCGCTGGCGCGCAGCGTCAGGACCAGTTCCGGTTCGTCACTGCGGGTGATCGGTACCAGCACGGCGGCTTCGGGAAAACGTGCGTCGGTCTCCAGCGTGCGCGGTGTGTGGTTGCTTACCCTATGCAGTAGCTCGTCCAGCATGAGTGTTCTCGATCGGTGCCTTGCTCCGCATCATGCACCAATCAAAGCGAGCGCCCAAGCCCCTGAAAGCCGCCGTGTCGCGAAACGACAACTTGCCGACCGGCCCCGCTGCACGCCAAGATAGGCGCAGCATTCAGGAACCTCAGCATGAAATTTTGCAGCCACTGCGGTAACCCGGTCACCCAGCGCATTCCCGAAGGCGATTCGCGGCTGCGATATGTCTGCGATAGCTGTCAGACCATTCACTACCAGAACCCCAATATCGTCGCCGGTTGCGTGCCGACCTGGGGTACGAAAGTGTTGCTCTGCCGCCGCGCCATCGAACCGCGTCTCGGTTACTGGACCCTGCCTGCCGGGTTCATGGAAAACGGCGAGACCATCGAGCAGGCAGCCATCCGCGAAACCGCCGAAGAAGCCTGCGCCCGGGTGCGCAACCTGAGCATCTACACGCTGATCGACGTGCCGCACATCAGCCAGGTGCATGTGTTCTTTCGCGCCGAACTGGCCGATCTGGAGTTTGCCGCCGGCCCCGAAAGCCTCGAAGTGCAGTTGTTCGACGAAGCCGACATCCCTTGGGACGAGCTGGCTTTCCGCACGGTCGGGCGTACCTTAGAATGCTTCTTCGCTGATCGGCGCATCGAGAACTACCCGGTGCGTTCGGAATCGATCCCGCCACTGGTGCAGCCGGTCATTGTTGGCTAGAAGATCAAAAGATCGCAGCCTTCGGCAGCTCCTACCTAAAACCTGATTGCGTCACTCCTTGGGGAATCGTTTCAATGCGCTGGTTGCTTGCCTTGTTCTGCCTGTCGTTCGTCAGCGTTTCGCAAGCGTCATTCGTGACCACCGTGACGCCGTCGAATACGCCACTGATCGAAAAAGTCCTGGTACTGAAGTCGGCCCACCAACTGCAGCTGGTTGCCGACGGCAAGCCGCTGAAGACCTACCGCATTTCGTTGGGCAAGGGCGCGAAGAAAGGGCCGAAACTGATCGAGGGCGACAAACGCACGCCGGAAGGTTTCTATTGGATCGACTGGCGCAAGACCAGCGAGAAATTCAACCTGTCGATGCACATCTCCTACCCGAACATCAGCGATGCCGCCCGCGCTCGCCGTGAAGGGGTCGAGCCCGGCGGGATGATCATGATCCACGGCACCCCGGACTCGGAAGACAATCCGGAACAGCTGTTTCACACCCTCGACTGGACCGACGGCTGCATCGCCATGCGCAACGTCGACATGCGTGAAGTGTGGAATCTGGTGCCGGACGGCACGATGATCGAGATTCGTCCGTAACCTCGACCGCTGGTCAGCGCAAAAAAATAAATCAAAAGATCGCAGCCTTCGGCAGCGCCTACAGGGTTGATACCACTTCCCACTGTAGGAGCTGCCGAAGGCTGCGATCTTTTGCTTTTCAACGTCCACCACTAATACCACTTAAGACCACCACCCCCTGAAGCCCCGATATTCGCGGGTTACAAGCCATTTACCTGCGTTGACATGGTATTCAAGTGGTATTAGCTTCCGTCGCACAAGCGAGCCACAAAAATCCCATACTCGCGACGGAAACGACCTACATGAACGACCTTCAAACCCTACGTCCCGACGACTCCCAGCCGACGCCGCTGTACTTGCAACTGGCGCGCAACCTGGAAGCGGCGATTCACGCCGGGCAATGGAAGGCGGAACAGGCGATGCCGTCCGAACGCAACCTCAGCGACCAGCTCGGTATTTCCCGTGTTACCGCGCGCAAGGCTTTGGAGGTTTTGCTCGATCAAGGCCTGATCCGCCGCCTGCAAGGCTCCGGCACGTTCATCACCCCCCGCCTGGAGCAACCGCTGTCGCGTCTTTCCGGCTTCAGCGAGATGCTGCGCCTCAAAGGTTTCGTGCCGAGTTCAAAATGGCTGGAGCGGGAAATCAGCCTGCCGACCCACGAAGAACTGATCCGTCTTGGCCTGTCGCCGAACGACAAGGTGGCGCGCATGAAGCGCCTGCGCAAAGCCGATGACACGGTGATGGCCATCGAGATGAGCACCCTGCCCGCCTCGATCATGCCCAAGCCACAAGCGGTGGGCGATTCGCTCTACGAATACCTCGACGGCATCGGCAAACCGATCGTCCGCGCCTTGCAGCACATTCAGGCGATCAATGCTTCGGACGAATTCGCCGCGCTGGTCGGCATCGCCCCCGGCACCGCCATGCTGCTGATGACCCGGGTCGGCTATCTGGAAGACAACACGCCGATCGAAGTCACCGACACCTATTGCCGCAACGACTACTACGACTTTGTAGCAGAGCTGCGCCGCTGAGCGCGGCCCCAAGCGAGAACGAAAATGTCCGAAGACAACATCCTCACCGCCAGCGGCTGGGTTCGCGGCCGGCTGATTCACGAACACGGCAAGGTCGTGTCGATCGAAGGCGTTCCCTGCGATCCGGCTGATAACGCTCTGCCCTATCTACTGCCGGGTTTCATCGACCTGCATGTGCATGGCGGTGGCGGCAAAGACATCATGGAAGGCGCCGAAGCCTTCGAAACCATCAGCAAAACCCACGTGCGTTTTGGCACGACGTCGCTGCTGGCCACGACCATGACCGCGCCAAGCGCCGAGATTTCCAGGGTCTTGAAAGAGGTAGGCGAATTCTGCGAGCAGCGTCCGCAAGGCGCCGCGCGAGTGCTTGGCGTGCACCTTGAAGGCCCGTACATCAACCCCGGCAAACTCGGCGCACAACCGAACTTCGCCCACACCGCGTTGATGGCCGAAGTCGAAGAATATCTGGCGCTGGCGCCGATCCGCGTGATTACGATCGCCCCGGAAATCGCCGGCCATGACGCATTGATCCGTGAGCTGAGCAGCCGTGGCATTCGCATGCAGATCGGCCACACCCTCGGCAGCTACGAGGAAGGCGTCGCGGCGCTGGCTGCCGGCGCCAGCAGTTTCACTCACCTGTATAACGCGATGAGCCCGCTGCATCACCGCGAGCCGGGCATCGTCGGCGCGGCACTGGCCCACGCCAAATACGCCGAGCTGATTCCCGATCTGCTGCACGTGCACCCCGGCGCCATTCGCGTGGCCCTGCGTTCGATCCCCTGCCTGTATTGCGTCACCGATTCGACCGCCGCCGCCGGCATGCCCGACGGTGAATACAAGCTCGGCAGCCACACCGTGACCAAATGCCTGGGCGGCGTGCGGCTGCCCGACGGCACGCTGGCCGGCAGCACCCTGACCATGGATCAGGCCCTGCGCAATCTGGTCAAGATCGGTTTGCCGATCAGCGAAGCCTCGCAGCGTCTGTCGCAATTTCCCGCCGACTACCTCGGCATTACCGAACGCGGGCGCCTTGCCCCCGGCGCCTGGGCCGACTGCGTACGGCTCGATCGCTCACTCACACTGACCGCCGTCATGGTCGAAGGAGAAGACATTGACTTCAAAAATGCTTGAAGAGGCGCTGTCCTCGTTCGAAGCCGTGCAAGCGCAACTGCAACAGCTCGACGCGCCGATGATCGAGATCGCCGGGCGCCTGCGCCGGCAGCCACCGCAAGTGGCGATGACGGTCGCCCGTGGCAGCTCCGACCACGCGGCGAGTTACTTCGCCTACCTGACCATGCAGCAACTGGGCGTGCCGGTGGCCTCGTTGCCGATGTCGGTGGTGACCATGCAGCAGGCGCCACTGAAAGTCAGCGGTCAGGTTGCCTTTGCGTTTTCACAGTCGGGACAGAGCCCGGATCTGGTCAACAGCCTGCGCCTGTTGCGCAAGCGTGGCGCGCTGAGCGTGTCGATGGTCAATGCCGCCGATTCGCCACTGGAGGCGGCCTGTGAATTCAGCCTGCCACTGCTCGCCGGCACGGAAAGCAGCGTCGCCGCGACCAAGAGTTTTATCGCCACCCTCAGCGCCAGCGCGCGTTTGATCGCGCACTGGAAAGAGGACAGCGAATTGCTGCAAGCCCACGATGCGCTGCCAGAAGGCCTGCGCGAAGCGGCGAAACAGGACTGGAGCGTGGCCATCGAAGCGCTGCGCGATTGTGAACGCCTGATGGTGATCGGCCGTGGCGCCGGTTTCGCGATTGCCCAGGAAGCGGCGCTGAAGTTCAAGGAAACCTCGGCGATTCAGGCCGAAGCGTTCAGCAGCGCCGAAGTCCGTCACGGCCCGATGGCACTGATCGACGAACACTATCCGCTGCTGATCTTCGCTCCTCGCGGCGCGGAACAGCCCGGCCTGCTGAGCCTGGCGGCGGACATGCGCCAACGCGGCGCCCGGGTCTTGCTCGCCGCGCCGGATGACGTCAGCGAACGCGACCTGACCCTGACCCGCGCCGAACACCCGGCCCTCGACCCGATTCTGGCGATCCAGAGTTTCTACGTGATGGCCGCAGGCCTGGCTGTAGCGCGGGGCATGGACCCGGATCAGCCGCGCCATCTGAGCAAAGTGACCCGCACGCATTGATAGCGGCGAAGGACGTAACTCTATGTAGGAGCTGCCGAAGGCTGCGATCTTTTGATTTTGATTCACAAAAAACAAGATCAAAAGATCGCAGCCTTCGGCAGCTCCTACAAGGATCAGCGAAATTACTGATGAGACCCAGCCATGCCCGACAACAATAAAGAGCTGACCCTCAGCGCCCCGCTCAGCGGCCCGGTACTGACGCTCGCCAACGTCCCGGACGCGGTGTTCGCCAGTGGCGCGATGGGTGACGGCATCGCCATCGACCCGCTCAACGACACGCTGTATTCGCCCTGCGCCGGCGTGGTCATCCACGTCGCGCGCAGCAGCCACGCGGTGACCGTGCGCGCCGACAACGGTGCGGAAATCCTCCTGCACCTGGGCCTCGACACCGTTGAATTGAACGGCGAAGGTTTCGCCATGCTGGTCAGGGAAAGCGATCGCGTCAGCCTCGGTCAGCCGCTGCTGCGTTATGACCTGGACAAGGTCGGCCAGCACTGCAAAAGCCTGGTCAGCCTGTTGATCCTGACCAACAGCGCGGATTTTCAAGTGCGGCCGATTACCCTCAAAGCGGTGAAAGTCGGCGAGCCGTTGCTGCACGTCATCGCGCGCAATGTGGTGGCGGCGAACACCGATACACGCGGTGGACCCGAGGTTCGTGGCCAGGTGCGAGTCGCTCATCGCGGCGGCTTGCATGCGCGCCCGGCTGCACTGATCCGACAGACCGCGCAGGGTTTCAACAGCCATTCACAGCTGCACTTCAACGGCAAATCGGCGCCGTGCAACAGCCTGATCGGTTTGATGGGGCTGGCCATTGGTGAGCAGGATGAGGTGCAGGTCAGTTGTCAGGGGCCGGACGCCGATGCCGCGCTGCAAGCCTTGCTCAGCGCACTGGCCACCGCACTGCCGGAGGATCATCACGCGCAAGCGCCGGTCCGCACTGCGGCGCTGAAACGCCCGGCCGAGACCGGCGTGCTGCACGGCGTTTGCGCGGCGCCGGGGCTGGTCGCCGGGCCGTTGTTTCGCTTGAACGCGATCACCTTGCCGGCGGATGCGGGCAATCACGATCCCGTGCAACAGCAGCAGATTCTTGAAACGGCATTGAACGCAGTGCGCAGCGAAATCGCCGCCACCCTCGCCCAGGCGAAAAAGCACAAAAGCGCCGACGAAGAAGCGATCTTCGCCGCGCACATGGCGCTGCTCGAAGACCCCGCCCTGCTTGACGCGGCGCAGCATTTCATCGAGCACGGCACTGCAGCGACGCACGCCTGGAGTCGGTCGATCGAGGCGCAGTGCGACATGCTCCAAGGCACCGGCAGTCCGCTGCTGGCCGAGCGCGCCAACGATTTGCGCGACCTCAGGCAACGCGTCCTGCGCGCGTTGCTCGGCGAGGCGTGGCAATACCAGGTGCCGGCCGGCGCCATCGTCGCCGCGCAGGAACTGACGCCATCGGATCTGCTGCAACTGAGCGCGCAAGGTGTCGCCGGGTTGTGCATGGCCGAGGGCGGCGCGACCTCGCATGTAGCAATCCTGGCTCGCGGCAAAGGCCTGCCGTGCATCGTCGCTTTGGGCGCGCTATTGCTCGAACAACCGCAAGATCAGGCCGTCGTGCTCGACGCGGACGGCGGTCGTCTTGAGCTGACGCCGAATGCGCAACGTCTGGCCGACGTGCAACAGGCGCAAGTCGAGCGCCAGCAGCGCCGCGACAGCCAACACGCCAAAGCGCATTTGCCCGCCGAAACCCGCAATGGCGTGCACATCGAAGTGGTCGCCAATGTCGCCTCCAGCAGCGAAGCGGCAGATGCCTTCGCCAACGGTGCCGATGGCGTCGGCCTGTTGCGCACCGAGTTTCTCTTCGTCGATCGGCAAACTGCCCCGGATGTCGAAGAACAGCGCAGCAGCTACCAAGCGGTTCTCGACAACATGGGCGACAGGTCGGTAATCATCCGCACCATCGACGTCGGCGGCGACAAGCAACTCGAGTATTTGCCGCTGCCTGCCGAAGCCAACCCGGTGCTTGGTCTGCGCGGTATTCGTCTGGCGCAGGCGCGGCCGGAAATTCTCGATCAGCAACTGCGCGCGCTGTTGCAGGTCAAGCCGTTGTCGCGTTGCCGGATTCTGTTGCCGATGGTCACCGAGGTCGACGAACTGTTGCAGATTCGCCAGCGCGTCGATGCACTGCGGCTTGAACTGGGCATTGCCGAGCGCCCGGAAATCGGCGTGATGATCGAAGTGCCCGCCGCCGCGCTGCAAGCCGAACAGCTGGCCGAGCACGCCGACTTCCTCTCCATCGGCACCAACGACCTGTCGCAATACACGTTGGCCATGGACCGCGACCATGCCGGGCTGGCGGCACGGGTCGATGCCCTGCACCCGGCATTGCTTCGGCTGATCGCCATGACGTGCGAAGGCGCGGCGGTGCACAAGCGCTGGGTCGGCGTCTGCGGCGCCCTCGCCTCCGATCCGCTGGCGACGCCGGTGCTGATCGGCCTCGGCGTCACCGAGCTGTCGGTAAGCCCGGTGCAGATCGGTGAGATCAAGGATCGCGTGCGCCAATTGCACGAAGCCGAATGTCAGCGCCTGAGCCGCGACCTGCTCAAGCTGTCCAGCGCCGCCGCCGTGCGTCATGCCTGCCGTCAGCACTGGCCGTTGCCCTAACAACAAGCTCTCGTTAAAGAGCAGGAGAACCACCATGTATCAACTCTTCATCGAAGGCTTGCAACGCCTGGGCCGCGCACTGATGCTGCCCATCGCAATCCTGCCGATTGCCGGCCTGCTGCTGCGCCTGGGCGACACTGACCTGTTGAACATCGCGATCATTCACGATGCTGGACAGGTGATCTTCGCCAATCTGGCGATGATTTTTGCCATCGGTATCGCCGTCGGTTTCGCCCGGGACAACAACGGCACCGCCGGTCTGGCCGGGGTGATCGGATATCTGGTGATGATCTCGACCCTGAAGGTCCTCGATTCGACCATCAACATGGGCATGCTCGCCGGGATCGTCAGCGGCCTGTTGGCCGGAGCGCTGTACAACCGCTTCAAGGACATCAAGCTGCCGGAGTATCTGGCGTTCTTCGGTGGCCGCCGTTTTGTGCCGATTGTCACCGGGTTTGCGGCGGTCGGCCTGGGCGTGGTGTTCGGCTATATCTGGCCGCCAATCCAGCAGGGCATCAACGCTTTCGGCGCGCTGATGATGGAAAGCGGCAGCATCGGCGCCTTCGTCTTCGGCGTGTTCAATCGCCTGCTGATCGTTACTGGTCTGCACCATATCCTCAACAACATGGCGTGGTTCGTCTTCGGCAACTTCACCGACCCGACCACCGGTGCGCTGGTGACCGGCGATCTGTCGCGTTATTTCGCCGGCGACCCGAAGGGCGGCCAGTTCATGACCGGCATGTTCCCGATGATGATCTTCGGTCTGCCCGCCGCCTGTCTGGCGATGTACCGCAACGCCCTGCCGGAGCGGCGCAAAGTGATGGGCGGGATTTTCCTGTCGATGGCGCTGACCTCATTCCTGACCGGGGTGACCGAGCCGATCGAATTCGCTTTCATGTTCCTCGCACCGCTGTTGTTCCTCCTGCACGCGTTGCTGACCGGCTTGTCGATGGCGATCACCAATGGCTTGAACGTCCACCTCGGCTTCACTTTCTCCGGTGGCTTTATCGACATGATTCTCGGCTGGGGTCGCTCGACCAATGGCTGGCTGGTGATTCCAGTCGGGCTGGCTTATGCGGTCATCTATTACTGCGTTTTCGATTTCTGCATCCGTCGTTTCAATCTGAAAACACCGGGGCGCGAGGATGTGGCGGTCGCCGAGCAAGCCGTACTCACCGAGAACGAGCGCGCCAGTGCCTATATCAAGGCTTTGGGCGGCGCCGAAAATCTGCTGACGGTGGGCGCTTGCACGACACGGTTGCGCCTGGAAATGGTCGATCGCAACAAGGCGCTGGACAGCGAGTTGAAAGCACTCGGCGCGATGGCCGTGGTTCGCCCCGGCAAGGGCGGCAGTTTGCAGGTGGTGGTCGGGCCGCTGGCCGACAGCATTGCCGATGAAATTCGCCAGGCCTTGCCGACCTTGGGTCGTGCCCCGATCACCTCGCCGACGGCGGTTATCGATGAGCCGAAATCGTTGGCAATCGCCAGTGCTGAGGCGCAGCAATGGCTGAAAGCGTTAGGCGGTGGCGACAATGTGCTGCAGCTCGATTGCATCGCGCTGACCCGGATTCGTCTGCAACTGGCCGATGGTGAGGCGTTGTCCGAGACGCAGCTCAACGCGCTGGGTTGTCTGGGCGTCAGCCAACTGCAGGGCGGGGTATGGCATTTGCTGGTCGGAGACAAGGCAGCGAGTCTGAGTGAAGCAATCGGGCGCTTGGCGAGTCGTCGGGAGATCAGCACGCAAGCTTGATTTCAAGTGTCACGACGGGCCTCTTCGCGAGGGGGCTCGTTCTCCTCGCAACGAGGTCTTCGCCAAAAAACGCTACATATATACCACCCCGCAAAACACCCTCATCGCCATGCTGGACCCTCATCCCCAGCCTGGAGAAAGTGCCCATGAGCACGCCCACAGCCCCCACCCCCGACGAGATCAGAAGTGATCTCAACCAGATCGGCAACTACCTGTTCCAGACACCCGATCCCTTACTGCCCGAACACCCACCGAGCACCGAACAGGCCTACCTGAAAAAGCTCAACGAGCAGCTGATAACCTACCGCACCGGCTACCTGCAACGCAGCCGCGCGCTCTACCAGACGCTGGAAACCAGCGACCTGCAAAGCGTCGCAGGCAAAAAGCTCATCGCGACGCTGAAGATCCGCCTCAACACCCAACTGATCAACATGGACCTGCGCGACCAGATCGACGGCAAACCGGCGAAAACCTTCCTGAACTACGATGCCGGATTCACCGCCATCGGCCACGAAGCGCGGCAAGCCGTCAGTGATCGCCTGCTCCATCCGCAAGCCGGCGAACTGCTGAATAAACTCGATCTGGGACCGATGCTGCGTCCTGCCATTCATGCACTGCAATTCAGCTATCAGAGCACCACGGTCGACCTGGCCGGCGCGTTTGTCGTTACGGAAAAGGACAGCCCGCGGGTCATCGGTCTGTCGACAGACCAGAGCGTCGGCTACGCCGTACTGTTCACCCCGGCACGAGGCCTTGAGCTCTTCGATTCTCTGGCCGATCTGGACAGCCACCTGCGCACGTCGCTGACATCGCGCAGCGGCCACGACGAGTTCATGCGATTACTGCCGACGGGCTACCACGATGTCGGTGCCGCAGGAATCTGGCCGCTGTCGCTCGCGCCAATCGACAGCAAACCGTTGTTCGAATATACCTACGACGCATTGATTGAAAAGCGCACGCAGGATATCGAGCGCGCCTTGAGCTTCGCCGACAACCCACAGCAAGACCCAACGCTATTGCTCGCAGCGCTTGAAAAGGCGATCGCCGCTGCCCTGCCGGATCTGACGCGGCGCCTGGAGCTACGCGCACAAACCTTGTTCGAACGCCACCTTCGCTACAGCGCACCGGATTGGTACCGCAGCGCCAGCACGGCACGGCAAACCGAACTGGCCGAGCACTTGAGCAACTATCAGCAGGCGCGGCAACACTTGCTCGATCTGATGGGACCGGTGGGCACTCTGGAGGCGCTGGCGCGCCAGCAATGGCTGGAACGCCTGAGCGATGATCTGGAAATTGACGATCTCGAACCGGAAAAACTGCAGATCAGCACTGACCGCCGAGTGCCGGGCTATGGCGTTTATATACATCAATACAATCTGCTCGAGCTGTCCTTGCGCGGCCCACACACGGGTGATGAATTGCCGGGTTCGCAATTCCTCAGCCACACCACTCTGACGTATGACGGCGCGCGCTTGCCGGAAAGTCATACTGACCTGACACCGGCATGGCTGGTCAAACAGGCCATAAGCCTGGAGCCCCGCGTCGACTTCAATCACCTGCAAAAAGAGATGCACGCCGGCGCCGCCATCAAACCCGCCCTTGAGCGAATGCTCGATCAACGCATCCTCGCCCTCGCCCATACGGCTGTACTGCAAGGTCACCTGCTCGTCAGTGATTTGCCACTGATCCAGCGCTTGCGCAGTGGCGGCGATCCGCAGCTGCGCGCCACGACCCTGTCGCTGCACGGCGCACAATTGCAGGATTTGTGGGTACTGCGTCAGAGCGATGCCAGCGGCACCATCAAGCGCATCTTGCTGTGCACGCCACAAGCCCCACGCGAGCAACAGTTTCAGGCCTTCGACAGTGAACGTGAATGCCAGACCCACCTATTGGGCTGGGCGAAGCATAGCGACACCGCCGACAGCATGGCCGGTTACCTGATCAACCGCGCACCAATGCGCTTTCGCCCAACGCTACGCAAAGTACTGGCGGGCCTGAGCTTCAAGCCTGACGCGCTGGAGCACCGAAAGGTGACCTTTGATAACTGTGGCGACCATCTCGCTTGCCTGAAAGCGATGGCCGAACACGTGCTGGCTACGCGCGTTGACGACTATGACTGGAGCACGCCCCTGTGGTATCGCTCGACCACTGCTGCCAATCGTCGAAAACTGTCGACCCTGAGCGAAGATGCCGAAGGCGCGTTGCGTGCATTCAACCGGCACGCCTTGTCCGGCAGTCATTTTCCGTCATTTGACGACTACGTACACGAGCAAGCCAAAATCAGTCTGAATCGTCTGCTCAAGCGCCCGGCCAACGATGTCGACCCGGATACCGTCTGGGCATATGCGCCAATGTCCATCGTGCCCTCATTGACCCCCAAACCGCTGTCGTACACCCAGCTGTACCGCGACGGCTATGCCGACGGCGTCGGTTTTCTCGATGAGAAATTCTCCCGCTCGGCCCGTTTCAAAGGCCCGCCAGGCATCGACGTCAGCAGCCTCACCGCACAGAACGTTGCACGCTCGGTCACGGGCGTGTGGATCGGCCAACGCTATACCAACAAGGTCAAGAGTGATCTGCAAAGTTCGACGAGCGAAGGCTATGAGTTCAGGCGCAATGCGACATTGGCGATCACTCAGCGCCAGATGAAAAGCGCCGCGCTGGAATCTCAACTGCAAGGCCATATCGCCAGCAGCGATCTGCAATGGCTGGAGCAGAGCATCACCAGCATGGACGAAAGCGCTGGCACCACTCGCACGCAATACCCGATTCATCGCTTGATGATCGACGGCGAATGGGTGATGGATGCGTGGCTGTTCAGCCATGCCGATGACCCGGTTCTGCTGTATACCCCGGACGCGCCCGACGGTGTCAGGTTTCGCGAAGCACGCCTGTTCAACTATTTGCTTCAGCAGCAGGCCGGCATGATCGAATACCTCACGTCTCGGGTTGGCGTGAGTGCACAGACGCGCGTACGGACGTTCCTTGAGAACGCTAAAAAACAGCTCCCCGAAAACCTCAATAAAACGACGCCCAGCCCGGCACGCTACGATTCAACACCGGCCACCGCTGCCGTCAGCGATCTGCGCTCGGCGCTTTACAACATGAAGCTGCAACGGCGGATCGATAACGTCGATGCCACTACCAGCAGTCGCGCCGAAATGATCGCTGGCCTGATCTGGACAACGGTGGAATGGATCGCCGCCGTTGCCACTGCGCCCTTTCCGCTGTTGAGCCTGAGCACCGGTCTGCTACTGGCCTTCAAGGACGCCATGCTCGCGCTGCACGCTTATCGTCAGGGTGAGCATGGCGAAGCCTTCCAGCATTTGCTCGGTTATCTGTTCAACAGCACCGGCGCGGTACTGACCGATTTGCGCCCCGCCCTGCGTTCACTCAAACCCGTGCATCGGCCGTTGCGCCAAGCAATCGCCACCGCCAGCAACGAACAGCAGAACGTGGTGACGCTGATCAATCAGGTCGAGCCCCAACCCGAGTGGAACGACATGCGTGTGGTGGTTTTCAGAAGTCAGCTTTACTACACAGGGAAAAATCCCGACGCACTCGGACGCCATTTGCTTTATATACCAAAGCCGAACTCCCCTGACCTCGTTTCGACCGGCATCCTGGTGGTGCCCAACGCAAAGGGCATGATGGTGCGCAGCGGAATGACCGGCGGCGCGCCAAAGTACGATGCCGTGCCCGAGACTCCTGGCCCGCACAAGGATTATGGCGTGGCGGACAAGTATCGCCAGCGCGTCGAAACAGTGATGAATCCGCAAAACCGGGAAAACATCATCCTGCGCAGCCAGGACTACATGGGTACCAATCCCCACGTGATCTTGTTCGGTGCGGCCGAGGAACTCGCCTCGACACGCACCGCCTACCTGCTACAGGTCGAAAAACTCACCACCGATGCCACACGTCATTTCGCCGAACTCGCCCCCCTGCCCGCTCGGGCCGAAGTCCCGGCCGTTGCTGCCGATACTTCAATTGCACAGTTGATCGCCAGCGACGCCCTCAAAGGGAAAAACCTGGTGATCGGCGCCCAGCCAGGCTCTATCGCCAGTAAACAACTGCTGATCGACCATGTCGACGAGCTCGTTGCAAGCGGTTTCAAGCGCCTTTATGTCGAGTATCTGGCGGGGGATGTGTTTTACCCCAAGCTGGAAAAGATGAACAGGGGTGGGACATGGAAGCACATCAAAACCCATCTCAAAGCGGTTGACCGCGCGCTGGGCCACGAGAAGGACGCGTCATACTCGTATCTGGCACTGGTGCGCACAGCCCGGGAAAAGGGCTTGACGATTCATGCACTGGACGCCTCGACCAGTTATCAACTGGAACACGCCATGGTACTGGCCGACCTCTCGCCACTGACCCCACGAAGCAACAGCATCAGAAATTTCTACTCGCACAAGACACTGTCCGCCGACAGCGCTGAATTAACCGAGGAACGCTGGATCGCCCTCACCGAACAGACACGCATGAGCACCTTCGACAAGACGCCTGGCCTGGCCGACCTGCACGATGCCATTGCCGTGCGGGTTGAAGACATCGACCTGTACCAGCCCCAACGTGTCGGACTGGATTCACCAGGTTCAATCGCCGGGGATGCGGCGGCCAAGGGCGATTACCTTGTACAGACACCGACCGCGTACAAGGCACCCCAACCGGTCTTGAAGCCAGCGGAAACTGCCGCTGTGGTTGATCATTTCAGCGACTACGACATTGCTCCGTCACTGCGTGACGACATCGCCCGAATGCTGCATAAACCCTACTCCATGGATTCCCACTACCGCCCGGTGCTCGCAAGTGAGCAAGTGGCCTACGACGCCTTCATTGACAGTCGCAAGCGCCTGGAGAAAAAGGCCCGAGACACGTTTACCGATTACACCCCTCCCGAAGCGCCGATCCTGCCATCGCTCACGTCCGATACTTCGTTCGAGGGTTTTCTACAGCAATTGTCCGAGCGGCGCCTGAACCTGGTGATCGGCGAAGCTCATGGGGATGTTTCGAGCAAAGCGCTGCTGAAGAAGCACATGAAGGGACTCAAGCAAGCCGGTTACGACACGTTGTACGTGGAGCATGTATTGACCGATTTGCATCAGGCCGATCTGAATATCTTTCTACAGACCCAGCGCATGCCGGACAGGCTCAAAACTTATCTGCGCCATCAAGACCGCGGGCATATGCGAGCCTATGAGGGTAACGATACATACACTGAGGTCTATCAGGCAGCGGCGAAATACAATATCCGCATCAAAGCGCTCGATTGCACAGCGTCTTACCACCTCAAGGGACTTTCGGACGAAGTTGTTTCGCGAAACGAGATGCTCAGCTATTTCGCAACTCAGGTGATCGAGGCCGACCAACTGGCGAACGGGCCGCACAAATGGGTAGCGCTCATTGGCAGTGCGCACACCAATTACAATCTCGGCGTGCCGGGCCTGGCAGACACCCTGTCAGCCGTCAGCCTCCATGTACGCGATACCGCCACTGAGCTCGCCAGAGATATCCACCGCGGCACAGGGCAAATCGTCGCCGACGTGGCTGAAAAGCGCGGTATCCATCACCGCGGCCTGCGAAGCGATTTCCTCATGAAAGTAGCCGTCGCCGGTAAGAAAAAACCAGCCGCGGCGCCATCTGTCAGCCGCAGTAGATTGACCCATCCCGGATTGTTCCTGATCGAATACGAAGGCTCGAGCGGAGCCCGCCTGGTGCATAAATCCAAGACCGGCGACATTGTTGTCACGCCGATCCAGGTGAATGACAAAGGCTTGTTGTTCGTCGATCGTTGGGAGAAGAAAGATCAGGGGTTCAAATACCTGCGCACACTGATCCAAATGCTTGAAACGGACGTGAAGTTGGTGCAGGTGACGTAACGCGGGGCCGCTTGCAGGTTTCGGAAACCACTGGGTTTGCAAGCCCAGTGGTTTTTTTATGCCCTAGAGCTGTGATTGTCCGCAGCGCTCGAGCGGCAGGTGGGAAGGTTGTGCCGATTCAGACATTGCTTTAACAGACTTCAGATCGCCACCCTCACCCTAACCCTCCCAAAATGTCGGACGGCCCGTAGGGAGAGGGTTGGGCTGGCGGCGTTCCGATGAGGGCAGCCACACCCACCATCCAAAGCCAACCACCCGCTTCTAACCACTCAACAATGAGCGCCAGCTCGAGTGCTCTTGATCTTGATCTTGCCACTGCTCGGCTGTAAGGCTATCGCTCACAAAATCGGCGCCAACAAAAAACCCGCAGACAATCACTCATCTGCGGGTTTCCCGTTCAGCCGCCAAAAGGATCAGAAATCCTCCAGCCGCCACACCTCATAAGCCGGCGTCTCATACGGATGGCTCAATTTCAACGCTGCCACAACAGCAACAATCAACTCATCCGTAACGACAAGCTCAACCTTCCATTCCTCGACCCGCTCAACCTGCCCCGCCTCGCCAATGAACGGCTGACTGCCATCCAGCGGCCGAAACTGACCCGAGCCAAGCACTTGCCACGCACAGTGGTCGTAGTCACCGATCCGCCCGCCACCGGCAGCGAACACAGCCCCTTTGACCACATCGACATGACTGTCAGGAACAAAAAACGCCAGCTTGTACACGACGATCAATTAACCCAGACGCGCGCATTACGGAACATACGCATCCACGGTGCATCTTCGTTCCAGTCTTCCGAGCGCCACGAGTTCTGCACCGCGCGGAACACCCGCTCCGGGTGCGGCATCATGATCGTCACGCGACCGTCACGGCTGGTAAGGCCGGTAATGCCCCGCGGCGAGCCGTTCGGGTTGGCCGGGTAGGCTTCAGTGACCTTGCCGTGGTTATCGACAAAACGCATCGCCACGCAACCGGACAGATCGGCTTCCAGCAGTGCTTCTTCGCTGGCGAACTCGGCGTGACCTTCACCGTGGGCGATGGCGATCGGCATGCGCGAACCGGCCATGCCCTGCAGGAAGATCGAGTTCGACTCCTGGATCTGCACCATCGCCACGCGCGCTTCGAACTGCTCCGAGCGGTTGCGCACGAAGTGCGGCCAGAACTCGCTGCCCGGAATCAGCTCGTGCAGGTTGGACATCATCTGGCAACCGTTGCACACCCCGAGGGTGAAGCTGTCGTTACGTTCGAAGAAGCCCTGGAATGCGTCGCGGGCGCGGCTGTTGAACAGCGCCGACTTGGCCCAGCCTTCACCGGCACCGAGCACGTCGCCGTAGGAGAAACCGCCGCAGGCCACCAGGCCTTTGAACTCGTTGAGGTCGACACGACCGGCGAGGATATCGCTCATGTGCACATCAATCGCGCTGAAACCGGCGCGGTCGAACGCGGCGGCCATTTCCACCTGACCGTTGACGCCCTGCTCGCGCAGCACGGCAACCTGTGGACGGATGCCTTTCTTGATGTAAGGCGCGGCGACATCCTGGTTGACGTCGTAGCTGAGCTTGACGCTCAGACCCGGGTTGTCTTCTTCCAGCAGTGCGTCGAATTCCTGTTCGGCGCAGTCGGCGTTGTCGCGCAGTCGCTGGATCTGGTAACTGGTCTCGGCCCACTGACGCTGCAGCAGACGACGCTGGCCTTCGAACACGGTGTCACCGTTGAAGGTGATGTTGATCTGGCCATTGTTGATCGGCTGACCGATCACCGACACGCAGTCGCCCAGGCCAGCGGCGCTGAATTGCGCGAGGATGTCCGGGGTGGCGTCCTGACGAACCTGGATCACCGCGCCGAGTTCTTCGTTGAACAGGATCGCGGCGATTTCCGAGGCGGATTCGGCAACGCTGTCCAGGTTCAGGCTCAGACCGCAGTGGCCGGCGAAGGCCATTTCCACCACGGAGGTCAGCAGACCGCCGTCGGAACGGTCGTGGTACGCCAGCAGGTGACCGTCGGCGTTGAGGCCCTGGATCACCGCGAAGAAGGCTTTCAGGTCTTCGGCGTCATCGACATCCGGTGCCTGCTGGCCGAGCTTGCCGTGGACTTGCGCAAGGATCGAAGCCCCCATGCGGTTCTGCCCGCGACCGAGGTCGATCAGGATCAGGTCGGTGGTGCCCTTGTCCATGCGCAGTTCCGGGGTCAGGGTCTGACGGATGTCAGCCACTGGCGCGAAACCGGTCACGATCAGCGACATCGGCGAGGTGACGGTTTTTTCTTCGCCGTTGTCGTTCCAGCGGGTGGCCATGGACATCGAGTCCTTGCCCACCGGAATGGTGATGCCCAGCTCAGGGCACAGCTCCATGCCGACCGCTTTTACGGTGTCGTACAGACGCGCGTCTTCGCCCGGGTGGCCGGCCGCCGACATCCAGTTCGCCGACAGTTTGATGTCGGAAAGCTTGTTGATGCGCGAGGCGGCAATGTTGGTGATGGTTTCGCCAATCGCCATGCGGCCCGATGCCGGGGCGTCCAGCAGAGCCAGCGGCGTACGCTCGCCCATTGCCATCGCTTCACCGGTGTAGACGTCGAAACTGGTCGCGGTGACGGCAACATCGGCCACCGGCACTTGCCACGGGCCAACCATCTGGTCACGGGCGACGAGGCCGGTGATGGTGCGGTCGCCGATGGTGATCAGGAAGCTCTTGCTCGCCACGGCCGGGTGATGCAGAACGCGTTCGATGGACTCGGTAATGTCGAGGTTCGACGGATCAAAGTCATCACCCAATTCAGCTTCGCGAACCACCGAACGGTGCATGCGCGGGGCCTTGCCCAGCAACACTTCCAGAGGCATGTCCACCGGGTTGTTGCCGAAGTGGCTGTCGGTCACGGTCAGTTGCGGTTCGGCGGTGGCTTCGCCGACGACGGCAAACGGGCAACGCTCGCGTTCGCAGATCGCCTGGAAGCGCTCGAAGTCTTCCGGGCCGACCGCCAGCACGTAACGTTCCTGGGATTCGTTCGACCAGATTTCGTGCGGGGCCATGCCCGGCTCGTCATTCGGGATGTTGCGCAGTTCGAAACGGCCACCACGGTCGCCGTCGTTGACCAGTTCCGGGAAGGCGTTGGACAGACCGCCCGCGCCAACGTCATGGATGAAGCTGATCGGGTTCTTGTCACCCAGCTGCCAGCAACGGTCGATGACTTCCTGGCAACGACGCTCCATTTCAGGGTTTTCACGCTGCACGGAAGCAAAATCCAGATCCGCCGAACTGGTGCCGGTGGCCATCGACGAAGCCGCGCCGCCACCGAGACCGATCAACATCGCCGGGCCGCCGAGCACGATCAGCTTGGAGCCGACGACGATCTCGCCCTTCTTGACGTGTTCTTCACGGATGTTGCCCATGCCGCCAGCGAGCATGATCGGCTTGTGGTAACCACGCACTTCGTCACCGTGCGGAGTGGTGATCGACTGTTCGAAGGTACGGAAGTAGCCGGTCAGCGCCGGACGACCGAATTCGTTGTTGAACGCCGCGCCGCCGAGCGGGCCTTCGATCATGATGTCCAGTGCGGTAACGATGCGCTCAGGCTTGCCGTACGGCACTTCCCACGGCTGTTCGAAGCCGGGGATCTGCAGGTTGGATACGGTGAAACCGGTCAGGCCGGCCTTTGGCTTGGCGCCGCGACCGGTTGCACCTTCGTCACGGATCTCGCCGCCGGAACCGGTCGATGCACCCGGGAACGGGGCGATCGCGGTCGGGTGGTTGTGGGTTTCGACCTTCATCAGGATGTGCACCGGCTCCTGCACCGCACCGTACTGGCGGGTTTCAGGGTTCGGGAAGAAGCGGCCGGCAACGTTGCCGACGATCACCGAAGCGTTGTCCTTGTAAGCGGACAGCACGCCCTCGCTGTGCATCTGATAGGTGTTCTTGATCATGCCGAACAGGCTTTTTTCCTGGCTCTGACCATCGATGTCCCAACTGGCGTTGAAAATCTTGTGACGGCAGTGCTCGGAGTTGGCCTGGGCAAACATCATCAGCTCAATGTCGTGCGGGTTGCGCTTCAAACCGTTGAAGGCGTTGACCAGATAGTCGATCTCGTCTTCGGCCAGGGCCAGGCCCAGTTCGGTGTTGGCCTTTTCCAGTGCAGCGCGGCCGCCACCGAGAATGTCGATCGCGGTCAGCGGCTTCGGCTCGGCGTGGCTGAACAGACCGGCGGCCTGTTCAAGGTTGGCCAGCACGATCTGGGTCATGCGGTCATGCAGTGCGTCCGAAATCAGTTGGGCTTCGGCTTCGCTGAACTCACCGGCGACATAGAAGGCGATACCGCGTTCCAGGCGCTGGATCTTGCTCAGGCCGCAGTTGCGGGCGATGTCGCTGGCCTTGCTCGACCATGGCGAGATGGTGCCGAAACGCGGCAACACCAGAAACAGACGGCCGGTCGGCTCTTGAACCGGAACACTTGGGCCGTACTTCAGAAGGCGCGCTAGCACCTGCTGTTCGTCGCCGGTCAGGACGCCGGTGACTTCGGCGAAGTGAGCGAATTCAGCATACAGGCCACTGACAGCTGG
>NZ_JBITTW010000033.1:28959-36938 GCF_044542195.1 Pseudomonas sp. NPDC079367 | reverse complement strand
AAATAAAAGCAATACCATAAAAGCACACTTGCAAAATGATTATGCTTTGGCGAAAGGCAGAAAGGGCAGGAGCGCCGCGCAGGATCAACATCTTCGGGACAGCCTCGGGAAGGGGTGTGCTTTGAGGCCGTGCATTCTAGCCTAAACCGACCTCAACATCACCCGAAACGCTACGCACGGTTGCACTCGGGTAGCAATCTGTGTTTCTGCCTTCGGAGTCAGGTAAATCGGGCGTTTCAGCGCGGCTTATTTTTTATGTAACAAAGTGCCCTGAAGGCCCGTTCTCAAGGTATTTCGCGCGAATTTGTGATCGCTAGCAGACTCGTCCTACGCTGTCGAGATATGGCGCCCGTGGCCGTTTGCGTATACTGCGCAGATGTTTTTCCCAACGGCTTTGCGTCCGCGATACGCCAAATGGCTGATCGCAACCGGACTCTTCCTGATGCTCGGTGGTTGTGTTGATAAACCCAACACACTCGAGCGCGTAAAGGAGGACGGTGTGCTGCGGGTGGTTACCCGCAACAGCCCCGCCACCTACTTTCAGGATCGCAGCGGTGAAACCGGCTTCGAATACGAGCTGGTGAAGCGTTTCGCCGACGATTTGGGCGTCGAATTGAAGATCGAGACCGCCGACAATCTCGATGACCTGTTCAACCAGGTCGGCAAGCCGAACGGCCCGGTGCTCGCGGCCGCCGGTCTGGTCAGCAGCGATGAACGCAAGAAGCAGGTGCGGTTCTCCCATTCCTACCTTGAAGTCACCCCGCAGATCATCTACCGCAACGGCCAGTCGCGCCCCACCGATCCGGTGGATCTGGTCGGCAAGAAGATCACCGTGCTCAAGGGCAGTACCCACGCCGAGCAACTGGCCGAACTGAAGCAGAAATATCCCGGCATCGAGTACGAAGAATCCGACGCAGTTGAAGTGGTCGATCTGCTGCGCATGGTCGATGAAGGCCAGATTGACCTGACGCTGGTCGACTCCAACGAAGTGGCGATGAACCAAGTGTACTTCACCAATATCCGCGTAGCTTTCGACCTTGGTGACGCGCGCAGCCAGAGCTGGGCGGTTGGCCCGGGCGAAGACAACAGCCTGCTCAATGAAATCAATGCGTATCTGGACAAGGTTCAGAAAAACGGCACCCTGCAACGCCTGAAAGACCGCTACTACGGCCATGTCGATGTACTCGGTTATATGGGCGCCACCACTTTTGCCCAGCATTTGCAGCAGCGTCTGCCGAAATACGAACAGCACTTCAAGAACTACGCGAAGAAAGAGAAAGTCGACTGGCGCCTGCTGGCGGCCATCGGCTATCAGGAATCGCTGTGGCAGCCGACGGTGACCTCGAAAACCGGCGTACGCGGCCTGATGATGTTGACCCAGAACACCGCGCAGGCGATGGGCGTGTCCAACCGCCTCGATCCCAAGCAGAGCATCATGGGCGGCGCCAAGTACCTGGCTTATATGAAGGATCAGCTCGACGATTCGATCCAGGAACCGGACCGCACCTGGTTCGCCCTGGCGGCGTATAACGTCGGCAGCGGCCATCTGGATGACGCACGCAAGCTGGCGGCGAAGGAAGGCTTGAATCCGGACAAGTGGCTGGATGTGAAAAAGATACTGCCGCGCCTGTCGCAGAAGCAGTGGTACAGCAAGACCCGCTACGGCTACGCCCGCGGCGGCGAACCGGTGCATTTCGTGGCGAACATTCGTCGTTACTACGACATCCTGACCTGGGTGACCCAGCCGCAGCTTGAAGGCGATCAGGTGGCCGAGGGCAACCTGCATGTGCCGGCGATCGACAAATCGAAACCGGCGCAGGAACCTGCCCCGCTCTAACCAACACTTCAAATCCAACTGTGGGAGCGGGCTTGCTCGCGAATGCGCGGTGTCAGTCGACATCATCTTTGGCTGACCCACCGTTTTCGCGAGCAAGCCCGCTCCCATAGTTGTTACGCGCTGACCTTTAAACCTTGACCGCGGCCAGGATCAGGGCTTTCATCTCGAACACGGCGGACTTGAACCCTACGAACAACGCATGCGCCACCAGCGCGTGGCCGATATTCAGTTCGTTGATGCCCTTGATCGCCGCCACTGCTTCGACGTTGTGGTAATGCAGGCCATGTCCGGCATTGACGATCAGGCCCTGAGCCAGACCGAACGCGACGCCATCAGCGACGCGCTTGAGCTCTTCGGCCACTTCGGTGGGAGTGTCGGCATCGGCGTAGCGCCCGGTGTGCAGTTCGATCGCCGGCGCACCGATGCGCTTGGAGGCGGCGATCTGCCGCTCGTCGGCGTCGATGAACAGCGATACTTCGCTGCCGATTTTCGACAACCGCTCCACCGCAGCCCTGATGCGTTCCTCCTGTCCCGCCACATCCAGGCCACCTTCAGTGGTCAACTCCTGACGGGTTTCCGGCACCAGACAGATATGCGCGGGGCGAATACGCTCGGCAAACGCCATCATTTCTTCGGTGACGCCCATTTCGAAATTCATGCGCGTTTGCAGCACATCCTTGAGCAGCAACACGTCGCGTTCCTGGATATGCCGGCGGTCTTCGCGCAGGTGCACGGTGATGCCATCGGCTCCCGCCTCTTCCGCATCCAGCGCCGCCTTGACCGGATCCGGGTAGCGCGTGCCACGGGCCTGACGCAGGGTGGCGACGTGGTCGATGTTCACGCCAAGAAGAATGCGATTGCTGGTGGTCACGAGTGCGCTCCTGAAGGGAAGAATTCGGCGCACAGCATATCAGGGCTTGCGAAACAGCTCGCGACTGACAAGCGGACGCCCGCCCAAATGGACTGCCAGCGCCTGGCGCATCAGACGCTTGGCCGCCGACAGCGCACCGTGCGCCGACCAGTCGGCCTCGGCCATGGCCAGCAGTTCAGTGCCGTTGAACAGGCCTGGCTGCAACAGATAAACCCGCTCGAGCCCGGCATCGACTTGCAGGCGATAGAGACCGTCCGCAGCAACAGGATCGCCATGTATGTCTGTATTCATGGAAAAACCGTAGCCAAGATCATCCAGCAGCCGCCACTCGAAGGAGCGCAACAATGGCTCAAGCGGTCGGCCTTCGGCGAGCGCCAACAGGGTCGCGGCATAGTGATCAAACACCGCAGGATGCGGATCCTCGGCAGGCAGCAGGCGAATCAACAGTTCGTTGAGATAGAGACCGCTGAACAGCGCCTCGCCGTTGAGCCAGGCGGAGGTGCCAGAGCTCTCCATGCGCCCGACGTTTTTCAGCTCACCCTTGCCACGGAACTCGACCTCCAGCGCCACAAACGGTCGCGCCAGCGTCCCGGCCCTGCCCCGCGCACTGCGCAACACCGCCCGCAGCCGCCCTTGTGGCGTGAGGAAGTCGACCAGCGCACTGGATTCGCGGTAGGCGCGCGAATGCAGGACGTAGGCGGATTGGGCGGGAGGCGGGTTTTGCGACATTGAGTTCTCGATGAAGAAACGCATTCCTGAGTCAACATAAACCCAATGTGGGAGCGGGCTTGCTCGCGAAGGCGGGGTATCAGTCGAAGAATGTATCGACTGATACCCCGCCTTCGCGAGCAAGCCCGCTCCCACAAGGGTTCTCTGGTGTATGAGAAAACCGGGGCTGTTACAGGTCGCCATACCCCAGCGAACGCAGCGCGCGCTCGTCATCGGACCAGCCACCTTTCACCTTGACCCACAGGTTGAGCATGATCTTGGAGTCGAACAGCAGCTCCATGTCCTTGCGGGCTTCGGTGCCGATGCGTTTGATGCGCTCGCCCTTGTCGCCAATGATGATTTTCTTCTGGCCGTCACGCTCGACAAGAATCAGCGCGTGGATGTGCAGGGTCTTGCCCTGCTGCTTGAACTCTTCGATTTCGACGGTGATCTGGTACGGCAGCTCGGCGCCCATCTGGCGCATGATTTTCTCGCGCACCAGTTCGGCGGCAAGGAAACGGCTGCTGCGGTCGGTGATCTGGTCTTCGGGGAAGAAGTGATCATTCTCCGGCAGGTGATCGGCGATGACCTTTTCCAGCGCGTCGAGGTTGTGCCCGTGCTGCGCGGAAATCGGGATGATCTGCGCGTTCGGCAGCTGTTCCTGCAACCAGCTCAGGTGCGGCATCAGCTCGGCTTTGTCTTCGATGCGATCGGTCTTGTTCAGCGCAACGATCAGCGGGCCAGTGACGTATTGCACGCGTTCGAGGACCATCTGGTCTTCTTCGGTCCACTTGGTGCGGTCGACCACGAAAATCACCACGTCGACGTCTTTCAACGCTGCCGAAGCGGTTTTGTTCATGTAACGGTTCAGGGCCTTTTCGCCGCCCTTGTGCATGCCCGGGGTGTCGACGTAGATCGCCTGCACGTCGCCCTCGGTCTTGATGCCGAGCATGTTGTGGCGCGTGGTCTGCGGCTTGCGCGAGGTGATCGCGAGTTTCTGCCCGAGGATGTGGTTGAGCAACGTCGACTTGCCGACGTTGGGACGGCCGACGATGGCAACGTAGCCACAGCGAGTTGCGTTTGTATCAGTCATTGCCATTCTCCACGCCCAGGGCAATCAATGCTGCGGCGGCCGCTACCTGTTCGGCAATACGACGGCTCACGCCTTGACCTCGGCTTTTTTCATTCAATAAGACCACTTCGCACTCGACGAAGAAGGTTCGGCAGTGCGGTTCGCCCTGGATATCCACCACTTCGTAGCGTGGCAGTTCGCAACCGCGCGATTGCAGATGTTCCTGCAAGCGGGTTTTCGGATCCTTGTTGGTATCGACCAGCGTCAGGCCTTCGAATTCGCCGGCCAGCCAAGCCAGCACGCGCTCGCGGGCGACGTCCATGCCGGCGTCGAGGTAGATCGCACCGATCAGGGCTTCGAGGGCATCGGCGAGGATCGATTCACGGCGGAAACCACCGCTCTTGAGCTCACCCGACCCCAGACGCAGATAATCGCCGAGGTCGAAACCGCGAGCCAGTACGGCCAGCGTCTCACCTTTCACCAAGCGCGCGCGCAAACGCGACAACTGGCCTTCGCGGGCCAGCGGGAAACGATCGAACAGCGCCTCGCCAGCGACGAAGTTGAGGATGGCATCGCCGAGGAATTCCAGACGCTCGTTGTTGCGTCCGGCAAAACTGCGGTGCGTGAGGGCCAGCAGCATCAGCTCCTGATCCTTGAAGGTGTAACCGAGCTGGCGCTCGAGACGGCTTAGAGAAACGCTCACGGTTTACCCACGCTGAGTTCGTGGCTGGTTTCCACTGCCATCGCCGGGGTACGGCGCAGGCCTGGGACAATTAACGCTGTGTTCAAAAAATAGATCCTGGCGATTGCGAAGCCGATTGTGCCGGCTCCAGAAATGCATTCGGCGCTGTGGTCAACAGCGCCGTGTTTGATTACTTGATCAGGCCGACCCGCGAGAAATTCGGCAGGTGGCTGAGTTTCGGCTCCGGCCAGCTCATCCAGACCGCGAAGGCCTTGCCGACGATATTGCGGTCGGGAACCATGCCCAGCAGGTCCTTGGGAATGTTCGGATCATCCCAGTAACGGCTGTCGTTCGAATTGTCGCGGTTGTCGCCCATCATGAAATAGTGCCCGGCAGGCACTGTCCACGAACGATCCGGCGTGGCGCGATAGCGGCTCATTTCCTTGCGGATCAGGTGCTCGGCGGCGCCCAGCTTCTCTTTGTAGAGTTCAGCGCTGCCCAGCGTGCCCGGTTCGGCGCCGACCATTTTCTCGGCAATCGACTCACCGTTGACGAACAGACGCTTGTCGGCGGTGTAACGCACCGTGTCACCCGGCAGGCCGACCACACGCTTGATGTAGTTGACGTTCGGGTCGCTCGGGTAGCGGAACACCATGACATCACCGCGCTGCGGATCACCGACTTCGATGATCTTCTTGTCGATCACCGGCAAGCGGATGCCGTAGGAAAACTTGTTCACCAGAATGAAATCGCCGACATCCAGGGTCGGTTTCATCGAGCCGGACGGAATCTGGAACGGCTCCACCAGGAACGAACGCAGAACCAGCACGATGAACAGCACAGGAAAGAACGACTTGCCGTATTCGACCAGCAGCGGCTCTTTGTTCAGCTTCTCGACCACCACAGGCTCGGGCTGGCTGACACTGCCTTGATACGAGGCAATGGCAGCCCGCCGACGCGGTGCCAGGAACAGCAGATCAAGCAACGCCAACAGGCCGCAGACGAACACGGCGATGACCAGCAACAGCGGGAAATTTAGCGACATAGGACCTGATTATTCCAACCTGAGCACGGCGAGGAAGGCTTCCTGTGGAATTTCCACGTTGCCGACCTGTTTCATGCGTTTCTTACCGGCCTTCTGCTTCTCGAGCAGCTTCTTCTTACGACTGACGTCACCGCCGTAGCATTTGGCCAATACGTTCTTTCTGAGTGCCTTGACGGTTGTCCGGGCCACGATCTGACCGCCGATGGCGGCCTGGATCGCCACGTCGAACATCTGACGAGGAATCAGTTCTTTCATCTTCTCGGTCAACTGGCGACCTTTGAAGTGCGAATTGTCACGGTGCACGATCAATGCCAGGGCATCGACCTTGTCGCCGTTGATCAGCACGTCCAGTTTCACCAGATTAGCCGATTGGTAACGATCGAAATGGTAGTCCAGCGAAGCATAGCCGCGGCTGGTGGATTTGAGACGATCGAAGAAGTCCAGGACCACTTCGTTCATCGGCAGGTCGTAGGTGACTTGCACCTGATTACCGAGGAACAGCATGTCGACCTGAACGCCGCGTTTCTCGATGCACAGGGTGATGACGTTGCCCAGGTGTTCCTGCGGCACGAGAATATTGGCGCGCACGATTGGCTCGCGCATGTCCTCGATTGCCGACACATCCGGAAGCTTCGACGGGTTGTCGACGTAAATCGTTTCACCGGTTTTCAGCACCAGCTCGAAAATTACTGTCGGCGCGGTGGTGATCAGATCCAGGTCGTACTCGCGCTCAAGACGCTCCTGGATGATTTCCATGTGCAGCATGCCGAGGAAGCCGCAACGGAAGCCGAAGCCCAGCGCGTCGGAGCTTTCCGGGGTGTACTGCAGCGACGAGTCGTTCAGGGTGAGCTTCTGCAGCGCTTCGCGGAAATCCTCGAAGTCGTCGGAGCTGACCGGGAACAGACCGGCGTAAACCTGTGGCTGGATGCGTTTGAAACCCGGCAGCACAGGCACATCTGGCGTGGAGCTCAGGGTCAGGGTGTCACCGACCGGCGCACCGTGAATGTCCTTGATGCTGGCGATGATGAAGCCCACTTCGCCGGCCTTGAGGTCAACGGTGGCAGTGTGTTTCGGGTTGAACACGCCAACGCTGTCGACCAGGTGCACCTTGCCGGTGGACTTGACCAGAATCTTGTCGCCCTTCTTCACGCGACCGTGGCGCACGCGAACCAGGGAAACAACGCCCAGGTAGTTGTCGAACCAGGAGTCGATGATCAACGCTTGCAGCGGATCTTCGATGTTGCCGGTCGGCGCAGGGATGGTGTGCACCAGACGCTCGAGCACTTCGTCGACACCCAGGCCGGTCTTGGCGCTGCAGGTGACGGCGTCGGTGGCGTCGATGCCGATGATCTTCTCGATCTCGTCCTTGACGCGATCCGGCTCGGCCTGTGGCAGGTCGATCTTGTTCAGTACCGGCATGACCTCCAGGCCCTGCTCGATGGCGGTGTAACAGTTGGCCACGGACTGGGCTTCGACGCCCTGCCCCGCATCGACCACCAGCAAGGCGCCTTCGCACGCGGCCAGGGAACGGCTGACTTCGTAGGTGAAGTCGACGTGGCCCGGGGTGTCAATGAAGTTCAGCTGGTAGGTGATGCCGTCTTTGGCTTTGTAATAGAGGGTAACGCTGTGGGCCTTGATGGTGATCCCGCGTTCACGCTCAAGATCCATGGAATCCAGCACCTGGGCTTCCATTTCACGCTCGGCCAGGCCGCCGCACATCTGGATGAAACGGTCAGCCAGCGTCGACTTGCCATGGTCAATGTG
>NZ_JBITTW010000033.1:0-28949 GCF_044542195.1 Pseudomonas sp. NPDC079367 | reverse complement strand
CGCTTATCAGCGTCTGGCGCCGGCCGCGCAGCGCCTGGCCGAGCTGGACAATCAGATCAATGCCCGCCGAAAAATAGCCGGGAATTGTACCTGATACACGGCGCAAGCGTCACGTTCGCCTGTCACCCGGATCGCATGCAAAAACGCCCCGGTCTGGCGACCGAGGCGTTTTCTGGGTTCAAGCGCTGAATGAAAGCTTGTTCATCAGCCCGCGCGTCTGAGCAGCCAGACGCCCGCCAATGCGCAGACTGCGGCCGGCACCAGCACCGCAAACAGCGGCGAGAAACCGAACACCAGACTCGATGGCCCCAGCAGATCCTGGACGATGCGGAAGGTGAAGCCCACCAGCACGCCGGTGAAAACACGCTGGCCCAGGGTCACCGAACGCAGCGGGCCGAAGATGAACGAGATCGCCATCAGCACCAGCGCGGCGGTCACCAGCGGTTGCAACACCTTGACCCAAAATGCCAGCCAGTAGCGGCCATTGCTCAGGCCCTGCTCGGCCAGATAGTGGATGTAGCCCCACAGACCGCTGATCGACAGCGATTCCGGCGCCATGACCACAGTGCTGAGCAGTTGCGGGCTCAACGCCACGTCCCATTCTTCGCTCGGGGCATTGACGACTTCAGTACTACGGTCCTTGAACAGCGTGGTGGCAACGTCGGTGAGCTGCCACTTGCTGCCGTCGAACTCGGCCTTTTTGGCGAAGCTGGAGCTGAGCAGATGGCGCTCCTTGTCGAAGTGATAGCGTGTCACGCCGTACAACAGACCGTTCGGCTGAACCGCGTTGATGTGGATGAATTCTTCACCCTGACGGTGCCACATGCCGTGCTTGGCGCTTTGCGCGTCGCCGCTGCCCTGGGCCAGCGAGCGATTGGCCTGCGCCATGCTCTCGGTGGCCGGGGCGACGTATTCGCCGATCAGCACGCCGGCGAGCATCAACACCAGCATCGGCTTCATGACGGCCCAGACGATACGGCCGATCGACACGCCAGCGGCGCGCATGACCGTCAGCTCACTGCTGCTGGCCAGACTGCCGAGGCCGATCAGACAGCCGATCAGTGCGGCCATTGGCAGCATCTCGTAGAGCCGGCGCGGTGCGGTCAGCAATACAAAACCGAGCACGTCGATCAAAGTGTAGGTGTCGCTGACGTCGCCCATTTCATCGATGAAGGCGAACAGCGTCGCCAGACCGAGGATGATTGCCAGCACGGCGATGATCGCCATGAACACGCTGCTGCCGATGTAGCGGTCGAGTTTAACCACGAGCCACCTCCAGCGCGGCGCTGCGACGGCTGGCCAGCTTCAGGCGCATCGGCTCCCAGTAAAGCAGGCCGAGGCCGATGACCAGGAAGATCGCGTGTACCCACCACAGGCCGAGGGCTGGCGGGATCTTGCCTTTTTCGAGGGCGCCGCGGGCGGCAATCAGGATGGTCAGGTAAGCCATATAAAGAAGGATCGCCGGCAGCAGCTTGAGGAAACGCCCCTGACGTGGATTCACCCGCGACAGCGGCACCGCCATCAGGGTCACGATGAACACCAGCAAGGGCAGGGACATGCGCCATTGCAGTTCGGTTTTCGAACGGATGTCGTCGCTGCCCCACAGGGACGAGGTCGGCATCGCGTCGCGGTCGGTGACCTCTTCGCTGACATCCGGCTTGGGCAGCAGCACACCGTAGGTTTCGTAATGAATGGCGCGGTAATCCGCCTGCCCCGGGCTGCCGTCATAGCGGTAGCCGTTGTCGAGGATCAGGTAGCGATTGCCATCGGGGCGGATTTCCTGGCGGCCCGACTCGGCGACCAGCACGGAAATCCCGCGGTCCTTTTTATCGGCGCCAAGGTTTTTCTGCGAGATGAACACGCTGCCGAGATTGACCCGATCGTCGCTCAGGGTTTCGGTGTAGGTCACACGGGTTCCGTCGCGCAGCGCCTGGAAGCGGCCCGGTTCGAGAGTGTCGAACTCGGTGAGCGCGTCCTGCTTGTTCAACAGCAGCTGAAACTGGTTGGCGCCCTGCGGAGCCAGGCCGAGGCTCAGCCACGCCACCACCAGTGCCACCAGCGTTGCCGGAAACAGCGTCATGCGAAACAGCTTCTGCTGGCTCATGCCGGTGGCCGAAAGAACGGTCATTTCGCTTTCGAGGTACAGGCGACCGTAGGCCAGCAGGATCCCGAGGAACAGGCCCAGCGGCAGAATCAGTTGCAGGAAACCCGGCAGACGAAAGCCCATGATCAGGAACAGCGAACCCGGATCGAGCTGACCGGCCGCAGCCTGCGCCAGGTATTTGATGAAGCGACCGCTCATGATGATGACCAGCAGCACGGCACTTACGGCGCTGAGGGTCAACAGGACTTCGCGGGACAGATAACGGAAGACGATCAAACCAGACACTCCAGGGTTGTCAGGCTAAGGCGGCCAAACAAGCAAACACATCGACCGGCCCGCCATGCAGAGCGGTCGAAAAAAGATGCGGCATTATCCTGTGATTGGGTGCGCCTGTCACTGCGCACACTCATCCATCTCCGTAATCCTTTGCTGATCGTACAACCTAGGGGGCGTTCTCAATTAGTTTTCACACCGCGCCGAGCCTGCTGTTGTGCAGGGCAAGGCGCGAGAAGCGTGGTTTGGTCATTCCAAATAAGCTTCGAGCAACGCAGCCCTGCACAACAGCAGGCCCGGCCCTTCGGGTTGTGCCTTAAAGCCGGCCAGTCTGCGTTGCAGGCCTTGGAAAGGGAACAACCATTCCCAGCGGCCTGCGCCTTGCCTGGCTGGCTTTAAGGCGACAACGCGGTGTGAAAACTAATTGAGAACGCCCCCTAGGGTTGTCAGGCGCGGGGAGCGAGGTTCAAACTGCGGCCCTTGTCGCAGGCTTTGGCCTGCGCCTCTTCTATCTATAAGCAGGCGACTGCGGACAGCGTCGAACGCCTGCGTGTTGACCATTCATTCAGGGATCCGGACATGGAACTGGTTGTAAAAAGCGTTAGCCCAGAAACGTTGAAAACCGCCACCCTGGTGGTTGCCGTCGGCGAAGGCCGCAAACTCGGTGTCGCCGCCAGACTGGTCGACGAGTCGAGCGGCGGTGCGATCAGCACCGTGCTCAAGCGCGGCGACCTGGCCGGCAAGGTCGGTCAGAGCCTGCTGCTGCACAGCCTGCCGAACCTGAAAGCCGAACGCGTGTTGCTGGTCGGCGTGGGCAAGGACGAAGAGCTGGGCGACCGTCCGTTCCGCAAAATCGTTGCCGGCATCCTCAACACCCTCAAAGGCCTGGGCGGCGGTGATGCCGTGCTGGCGTTGGATGAAGTCATCGTCAAAGGTCGCGACAGCTACGGCAAGACCCGCCTGCTGGCAGAAACCCTGGTCGACGGCGGCTACTCCTTCGACCAGTTCAAGAGCCAGAAAGCCGAACCGCGCGCCCTGAAGAAAATCACCCTGCTGACCATCAAGGCTGCGCAAGCCGAAGTGCAGCGCGCCGTGAACCACGCTACCGCGATCGCCAACGGCATGGCGTTCACCCGCGATCTGGGCAACCTGCCGCCGAACATCTGCCACCCGACCTTCATGGGCGAACAAGCCAAGAACCTCGGCAAAGAATTCAAGGATCTGAAAGTCGAAGTGCTCGACGAGAAGAAGATCAAGTCTCTGGGCATGGGCTCGTTCTATGCCGTTGGCCAGGGCAGCGCTCAGCCGCCGCGCCTGATCGTCATGCAATTCAACGGTGGCAAGAAATCCGACAAGCCATACGTGCTGGTCGGCAAGGGCATTACTTTCGACACCGGCGGGATCAGCCTGAAGCCGGGCGCCGGCATGGACGAAATGAAATACGACATGGGCGGCGCCGCCTCTGTGTTCGGCACCCTGCGCGCCGTGCTCGAGCTGAAACTGCCGATCAACCTGGTCTGCATCCTCGCCTGTGCCGAGAACATGCCGAGCGGCAACGCCTCGCGTCCGGGTGACATCGTCACCACCATGAGCGGTCAGACCGTGGAAATCCTCAACACCGACGCCGAAGGCCGTCTGGTGCTGTGCGATGCGCTGACCTACGCCGAGCGCTTCAAGCCGCAAGCGGTGATCGATATCGCGACCCTGACCGGCGCTTGCGTCGTCGCCTTGGGCGCGCACACGTCTGGCCTGCTGGGCAACAACGACGAGCTGATCGACCAATTGCTCAGCGCTGGCAAGGCTGCCGACGACCGCGCCTGGCAATTGCCGCTGTTCGATGAGTACCAAGAGCAGTTGGACAGCCCGTTCGCCGACATCGCCAACATTGGTGGCCCAAAGGCCGGCACCATCACTGCCGCGTGCTTCCTGTCGCGTTTCACCAAGAACCTCAACTGGGCGCACCTGGACATCGCCGGCACGGCATGGACCAGCGGCGGCAAGGACAAGGGCGCCACTGGCCGTCCGGTTCCGCTGCTGACCCAGTACCTGCTCGATCGCGCCAAAGCCTGAAACCGCTGAAAGGTGGCGTCACTCTCGGGTGTCGCCACTTGCCGCTCTGGAACCGCAATGACCAAAGTCGACTTCTATATCCTGCCCAGCGCCGATCCTTCGGCGCGCCTGGATTTTGCCTGCAAGCTCACCGAGAAGGCCTGGCGCATGGGCCACCGCATCTACCTGCATTGCAGCGATGCCGCCCAGCGTGACGATCTCGATGCGCGTCTGTGGGCATTCAAGGGTGAAAGCTTCGTGCCCCACGGCCCGGCCGACAGTGAGCCCGACGGCTTGATCGTGCTGGGACTTGGAGACGACTGCGGTGAGCATCAGGATCTGCTGGTCAATCTTGATCTGAAAGTCCCGGCCTTCGCCAGCAAGTTCGCCCGTGTGGCGGAAATGGTGGTCGAAGATCCGGCCATTCGAGCGGCGGCGCGGGAGAGTTTCCGTTTCTATCGCGAACAGGGCTATGCTCTGCAAGACCACCGTTTACAGCGACTCTGAGCACTCCAATGGACACTCCGAAACCGCAACAGAAGTCCGCACATCTGCTGGACGACCTCGAATCGATCCGCCAGCTGCTCGGCGACGACAACCTGCAACCGCCACTGTTGACCGATACGGTCGATGACAGCGAACAGGAACAGATTCCGATGCTGTTCGATTCCGTCGGCAACGAGCCGGCGGCCGTCGAACCGCCACCAGCGCCGACCCCAGCCGCTCCGGCTGCCGCACCGGTCGATAAAGGCCCGGATGCCTTGCTGCACCTGGACAGCGAACTGCGCGCCGCCGCGCAATTGATCATGCAAGACGTGATCGACGACTTCGCCCCGCACATCGAAACCGAAATCAAACGCCGCCTCGATGCGCGGATGGAGCGGCTGCTCAGCCAGTACGAGTAACAACAAATCCAATGTGGGAGCGGGCTTGCTCGCGAATGCGGTGTATCAGTCACCGGCGTGTCGCCTGACTCACCGCATTCGCGAGCAAGCCCGCTCCCACAGTTGAAACGCACACTATCCTCCCCCGCTCGCCCTCGGCACCATGCCCCGCTATACTTGCCGGCTTTTCCTGAATAAATGCCAATAGGGTCCCGCCGCGCATGGATAAGACCTACCAGCCGCACGCCATTGAAACTTCCTGGTACAAGACCTGGGAGTCCGAGAACTACTTCGCCCCGCAAGGCGCGGGCGAGTCCTACACCATCATGATCCCGCCGCCGAACGTCACCGGCAGCCTGCACATGGGGCACGGTTTCAACCACCCGATCATGGACGCCTTGATCCGTTTCCGCCGCATGCAGGGTCGCGACACCCTGTGGCAGCCGGGCACCGACCACGCCGGTATCGCCACGCAGATGCTGGTGGAGCGCCAACTCGAAGCCCAGGGCCAGAATCGCCACGATCTGGGCCGGGAAAAATTTCTTGAGAAAGTCTGGGAATGGAAGGATCAGTCGGGCGGCAACATCAGCCGGCAAATTCGTCGCCTCGGCTCGTCCGTCGACTGGAGCCGCGAGCGCTTCACCATGGACGACGGCCTCTCGGAAGCGGTCAAGGAAGCCTTCGTGCGTCTGCATGAAGACGGCCTGATCTACCGCGGCAAGCGCCTGGTCAACTGGGACACCAAACTGCACACGGCGATTTCCGACCTCGAAGTGGAAAACCACGAAGAGAAAGGTTTCCTGTGGAATCTGAAATACCCATTGGCCGACGGCGTGAAAACTGCCGAGGGCAATGACTTCCTGATCGTCGCCACCACCCGCCCGGAAACCATGCTTGGCGACTCAGCCGTCGCGGTTAACCCGAACGATGAGCGTTACAAGGCCCTGATCGGAAAATTTGTCGAGCTGCCATTGGTTGGCCGCCGTATCCCGATCATTGCCGACGATTACTGCGATCCTGAATTCGGCACCGGTTGCGTGAAAATCACCCCGGCCCACGATTTCAACGACTACGAAGTCGGCAAGCGCCACAACCTGCCGCTGCTGAACATCTTCGACAAGAACGCCAACGTGCTGCCTGCCGCACAGGTGTTCAATCTCGATGGCACGCTGAACGACAGCATCGACGGCAAGATTCCCGCCGAGTTCGCTGGTCTGGAGCGTTTTGAAGCGCGCAAGCAGATCGTCGCCGCATTCGACGCCGCCGGCCTGCTCGTGAGCGTCAACGATCACAACCTGAAAACGCCGAAGGGCGATCGCTCCGGCACGGTCATCGAGCCGTGGCTGACCGACCAATGGTACGTATCGACCAAGCCGCTGGCCGAGCCTGCCATCGCCGCCGTTGAAGACGGGCGCATCCAATTCGTGCCCAAGCAGTACGAAAACATGTACTTCTCGTGGATGCGCGACATCCAGGACTGGTGCATCAGCCGTCAGCTGTGGTGGGGCCACCGGATTCCGGCCTGGTACGACGAGTCGGGCAAGGTCTACGTCGGTCGCGACGAAGCCGAAGTGCGTGCCAAGCACAACCTCGGCCCGGACGTTGCGCTGCAACAGGACAACGACGTACTCGACACCTGGTTCAGTTCCGGCCTGTGGACCTTCTCGACCCTGGGCTGGCCTGAGCAGACCGAGTTCCTGAAGAAATTCCACTCCACCGACGTGCTGGTCACCGGTTTCGACATCATCTTCTTCTGGGTTGCCCGGATGATCATGATGACCATGCACCTGATGAAGAATGAAGACGGCACGCCGCAGGTTCCATTCAAGACTGTGTACGTACACGGACTGGTGCGCGACGGTCAGGGGCAGAAGATGTCCAAGTCCAAGGGCAACGTACTGGACCCGCTGGACATTATCGACGGCATCGATCTCGAGTCGCTGGTGCAGAAACGCACTTCCGGCCTGATGCAGCCGAAACTGGCGAAGAAGATCGAGAAGCAAACCCGCGAAGAGTTCGCCAACGGCATCGAAAGCTACGGCACCGATGCCCTGCGCTTTACTTTCTGCTCGCTGGCCTCGACCGGTCGCGACATCAAGTTCGACATGGGTCGCGTCGAAGGCTATCGCAACTTCTGCAACAAGATCTGGAACGCCGCACGTTACGTTCTGGACAAGGGCGAAGACTGCGGCCAGAACGGCGAAGCCTACGAGCTGTCGCTGGCTGATCGCTGGATCATTTCGCAGCTGCAACGCACCGAAGCCGAAGTGACCCGCCAACTGGATCAGTTCCGTTTCGACCTCGCCGCGCAAGCGCTGTACGAGTTCATCTGGAACCAATACTGCGACTGGTACCTGGAACTGTCCAAGCCTGTGTTGTGGGACGAGAACGCACCGGTCGAACGCCAGCGTGGCACCCGCCGTACGCTGGTGCGCGTGCTGGAAGTGGCGCTGCGTCTGGCGCACCCGTTCATGCCGTTCATCACTGAAGAAATCTGGCAGCGCATCGCACCGCTGGCCGGTATTCAGGGCAAGACGATCATGCTGCAGCCTTGGCCGGTGGCCAATGAAGAGCGCATCGATCCGGCGGCGGAAAACGACATCGAATGGCTCAAGGAACTGATGCTCGGCACGCGTAATATTCGCGGCGAGATGAACATCGGCCCGGGCAAACCGCTGCCGATCTTCCTGAAGAACGTCAGCGCTGAAGACCAGCGTCGCCTGACCGAGAACGAAGCGCTGCTGAAAAAGCTCGCGCGCCTGGAGTCGATCACCGTCCTCGCCGCTGGCGAAGAAGCACCACTGTCCGCCACCGCACTGGTCGGCGAGATGGAAGTGCTGGTGCCGATGGCCGGCCTGATCGACAAGGCTGCGGAACTGGCACGTCTGGACAAGGAAATCCTGCGCTTGCAGGGCGAAGTCCAGCGGGTTGGCGGCAAGTTGTCCAACGCCGGTTTCGTCGACAAGGCCCCGGCCGAAGTCATCGAGAAGGAGCGCGCCAAACTGGCCGAGGCTGAACAGGCCCTGGACAAACTGGCCGAGCAGCATGCGCGGATTGCCAGTCTGTAACGGCAAATCGCACTGAAAAGGGAGGCCCAGGTGGCCTCCCTTTTTTATGTCCACCACATCTCCCCTCTAGGATCTGCCGAAGGCTGCGATCTTTTGATCTTGTTTTTCAGGATCAAGATCAAAAGATCGCAGCCTTCGGCAGCTCCTACATGGGTTCGGCGTATTCGACGTCAATGTGGGACAATGCCTGCCACTTTCAGCCATACCCGAATCGACCACGCCCATGACCGCCCCCCGCACACCCAAGCCTGCGCGCAAGAAGCCTGACGCCGCGTCCCCGAGCAAAGCCGTCGAGCCACGCGAAAAGGCCAGCCTGCATCCGCGCAATCGCCATCAGGGTCGTTACGACTTCCCGGCGCTGATCAAGACCACGCCGGAACTGGCGAAGTTTGTGATCACCAACCCGTACGGCAAGGAAAGCATCGATTTCGCCAGCCCCGATGCGGTGCGCGTGTTCAACAGGGCGCTGCTCAAGGCCTTCTATGGCATTCAGCATTGGGATATTCCGGCGGATTACCTCTGCCCTCCGGTTCCGGGGCGTGCCGATTACGTGCACTTTCTCGCCGACCTGCTGGCGAGCATGAACGACGGCAAGGTCCCGCGTGGCGCGATCGTCAACGTGCTGGACATCGGCATGGGCGCCAACTGCGTTTATCCGCTGATCGGCAACAGCGAATACCGTTGGCACTTCCTCGGTTCGGAGATCGACCCGACAGCCGTGGCGGCCGCCCGCGCCATCGTGCAGTCCAATGATCTGAGCAAAGTGATCCAGCTGCGCCAGCAGGAAAACCGCAAGCACATCCTCATTGGCTTGCTCGAGCCGGGCGAGCGCTTCGACCTGACCATGTGCAACCCGCCGTTCCACGCTTCAATGGAGGAAGCGACCAAGGGCAGCGAGCGCAAGTGGCGTGCTCTGGGCAAGGCCGATCCGAAACGCAAGCTGCCGGTGCTGAACTTCGGCGGGCAATCGGCGGAGCTGTGGTGTGAAGGCGGTGAAGCGCGCTTTGTGACGCAACTGATTGCCGAGAGCGCCAACTTCCAGCACAAGGTCTTGTGGTTCAGCACACTGGTGTCGAAGGCATCCAACCTGCCGGCGATCGAAACCGCGCTGAAGAAAGCGGGTGTGCTGGAAAGCCAAGTGGTGGAGATGTCACAGGGGCAGAAGCAGAGCCGCTTTGTCGCGTGGACCTTCCAGACCAAGTCCGAGCAGCAGATCTGGCGGCGCGAGCGCTGGGTGCGCTAAATGATGCAACACTACATGTGGGAGCGGGCTTGCTCGCGAATACGGGAGGTCAGTCAATAAACATCTCGACTGACACTCCGCTTTCGCGAGCAAGCCCGCTCCCACTTTGGCCCAGCGATTCAGTCGCCAAATAACAGACACAAAAAAACCGTGCCCAGGATCACTCCGAAGCACGGTTTTTTTATCGCTGCGTCTTACTTGTTCACAGCGTCGGTCAGGCCTTTGGCCACAACCAGCTTGATCACTTTCTTGGCAGGGATTTCGATGGCAGCGCCAGTCGATGGGTTACGGCCAGTGCGGGCAGGACGCTCGGTCACTTTCGGCTTGCCGTGGGCTGGCCAGGTGATTTCGCCGCCGGTTTCCAGCTGATCGGCAACGATTGGGCCCAGTTGGTCCAGGGCGTTACGCGCGGTGGTTTTCGGCGCGTCGATAGCTTCAGCGATGTCGGCGATCAGTTGGTCTTTAGTAAGAGCCATGTAGTGTTCCTTCCCTATCAAATTCATATGGATTGCAGAGTGCAGTGTCAGCCATCGAGCCCGATCTTCTGGATCTGGCACCCTCGGCGATAACCACGACGAGTCGGGTTATAGATGCCGAAATCAGGGTTTGGTTCGACCTGACAAATGCTGAATGCACGCTTAACGCAGTGACTTCGCGTAAGACCGGGCAAAACTAGCACAGCGACAAGGAAATATCCGCTTCTAGCTACCCATTTGGTCAGCTTTATTGCGCTAAACCGGTAAAAAACCGCATAAGGCCGGCCTCTTGCCCCGGTTTCACCCTTCAAGCCTCTGTAGGAGCTGCCGAAGGCTGCGATCTTTTGACTCTGATTTTTCAAAAACCCGATCAAAAGATCGCGGCCTTCGGCGGCTCCTACGCAGAGCCTCCACTAGAGATTCGGGTACACTGAGCGCTTTTTCGGGGGAGCCTGCCCTCCTCCCTTCCAACAGCCGAGAAGCCCATGCCGATCCGTCATTGCATCGTCCACCTGATCGACAAAAAACCCGACGGCACGCCCGCAGTTCTGCACGCCCGTGACTCCGAACTGGCCGAGTCCGCAGCCATCGAAAACATGCTCGCCGACCTCAACGAAAGCTACAACGCCAAACAGGGCAAAGCCTGGGGCCTGTTCCATCCCGAATCCGGCGCGTTCCCGTTCAGCGGCTGGCTGAAGGAATACATGGACGGCGGCCGTGACTTCACCGCGTTCAGCAAAGTGGCGGTCGAGCATCTGCAGAAGCTGATGGAAGAATCGAACCTGTCGGTCGGCGGCCATGTGCTGTTCGCGCATTATCAGCAAGGCATGACCGACTACCTGGCGATCGCCTTGCTGCACCACAGCGAAGGCGTGGCGGTGACCGACGAGCTCGACGTGACACCGTCGCGCCATCTCGACCTTGGCCAGTTGCATCTGGCAGCGCGGATCAATGTCTCCGAGTGGCAGAACAACAAGCAGTCGAAACAGTACATCTCATTCATCAAGGGCAAGAACGGCAAAAAGGTCTCGGAGTACTTTCGCGACTTCATCGGCTGCCAGGAAGGAGTCGACGGTCCCGGCGAGACGCGTACGTTGCTCAAGGCGTTCAGTGACTTCGTCGAGAGCGAAGACCTGCCGGAAGATTCGGCCCGCGAGAAAACCAAGACCCTGGTCGATTACGCCAGCAGCCAGGCCAAGCTCGGCGAGCCGATGGGCCTGGAAGAGCTCTCGGAGCTGATCGACGAAGAACGCCCGAAAGCTTTCTACGACCACATTCGCAACAAGGACTACGGCCTGTCGCCAGAGATTCCGGCAGACAAACGCACCCTCAATCAATTCCGCCGTTTCACCGGTCGCGCCGAAGGTTTGTCGATCAGCTTCGAAGCACACCTGCTGGGTTCGAAGATCGAGTACGACGAAGAGAACGGCACCCTGATCATCAAAGGCTTGCCGACCTCGCTGACCGATCAGTTGAAGCGGCGCAACTGATGCTCGCCAATGTGCTGAAAAAGGTCGCCCTGGTGCTGCTGGTCGTTGTGGTCTACCAGAACTGGGGCAAGATCGAGCGCCTGATCGACCCGTCGCAAATGGTCTCGGAACAGACACGGGCGCAGGCTAACGTCGTGCTCTACGCCACCGATTGGTGCGGCTATTGCAAACAGACCACACGCTTTCTCGACAGCAAGGGCATACCGTTCAAGGAGTTCGATATCGAGAAGGACGCCGCAGCGCGCAAAGCGTATGAGGCATTGGGTGGGCGCGGGATTCCGCTGATTGATGTGAACGGCACGTTGATTCGCGGATTTGACCCGGACGAAATCCTGGCTGCCCTGAAATAAACGTCGAGATCAAAAGATCGCAGCCTTCGACAGCTCCTGCACAAGTCTCACGCAGGCTCTGCCGCAGGCTGCGATCTTTTGCTTTTAGCTGGCTTCGATGCGGAAACCAAAGCGCGGGAAGTGCACATGCACCACGCCGCCACGTTCGTCTTCGCGGCGAATGATCAGCTCTTCGCTCCCGGAAAACAGCAACTCACCGACCACCGGATCGACGCCGTAATCGATAGCGGCAATCGCCACTTGCTGGCCCGCCTTGAAGCCGTTCGGATCGACGAACTGCTCATCTGGCAATGCCGCTGGCGTCGCGTTACGCGCGACCTCCAATGCCTCGGCGGACGACATCTCGCTCGCCGCGCCATGGCCAAAGCCAAGCACACGCCCAAGCCAGGCGACAACAGCCGGATACTCATCGACCAGTGGTGCGGTCACATGGGTCGCCTTGAGGAACCACAGCGGATGCGCCAGCGCGAAGTCGGCAATCGACGGCTCGCCGAAGAGGAAATCGCCCTGCTCGCGCTGCAACTGTTGTTCCAGTCGCGCCATGATCGTTGGCCATTGATGTTTGGCCTGCTCCGCGCTCAGGCGGGTTGCGCTGCCTCCGCTGAACAGCCCGGCGCGGTCGGCGATGAACGCCTTGATTGCTTCCGGCGGTAACTTGCCGAAACGCACCGCCACCGATTCCGGCTGAAACACCAGACTCACGGCATGTTGAAACACCACCGAATCGGCCCACGCCGCAAAACTGGCGCTGGTCATTTCCTGTCCCTCGGGGAAAAACGCCGGCAGGGCTTTTTCCTGTTCCAAGCGTCGAGCGATCAGGGCGGTGTCGCAATAAATGTCAGCACCGACCTGCAACACCGGGGTTTTGCGATAGCCGCCGGTCAACGCCGTGAGATCAGGCTTTGGCATGACCGGCGAAATATGCACCGAACGCCAGGACAAACCTTTGAAGCCCAGCAGCAGCCGAGCCTTCTCGGCAAATGGAGAGGTCGGGTAATGGTGCAGAATCAACTCGGACATGCTCGGCTCCGCCGCTGGAAAAGTGAGTTCGCAGCTTAGCGCGCATTTGATTAGCAGCCTACAGATCTGCCTGATGGGAACCAATCAGTCAGATTGATAAGACGCGACCAGGCATTCCTTGGCGCTCTTGCGCAGCTTTTTGATCAGCCGTTCCTGTCGCAAAGCATCACTTTTGTCGCGGCACAGTTCGGTGTAGACCAGCGCCATCGCCGGGCTGGAAAGAAAGAACCGCGCGCCCTTGCCGCTCTGGTGCTTGGCGAAACGCCGCGCCGGGTCGTCGCTGATTCCGCAATACAACGAACCATTGGCGGCACGCACGAGGTAGACGAACCAGGATTTGCTCACTGGCTCGGCAGCATCCACGGGTTTTTCGCTAAGGCTGGTCACTTCGGGATCTGAACATGTAGGAAAACAGGCGGCGATCTTATCAGCGCCCGGCCTGAAATGCCTTCAGTCCCTTGCGCGCCTGGGCACGCACGGCGTTGCGCACCAGCGGCGTCCAGCCCAGCAGCAAGCCTTTGAAACCCAACGCCTGACGCGACCAGCGCCACAGATCGAAGTGGTCGTGGTGCTCGCAGATCTTGCCGTCGCGCAAGACGAAACGCGCCTGAATATCGTTGATCACAATGTTGCCGGTCTGGCTGAAGAGATACGTAGCCACCCAATGCGCGCCGCCCGTGCGCTCGTCGGCGCGGACGTTGTCGAAGGTCAGGGAGAAATCCCTGGCGCGGGTGGTGAGCATGCGCCACATGTCGCCGGCGTCGCGACCGCGCAATTCACCGAAGGCCGGATCGCTGAAAACCACGTCATCGGTGTAGCAGGCGGCCATGGCTTCGGCATCAAGGCGCTGGAAGGCTTCGTAGAAGCGGGTGATCAGGGCGCTGTGGGCTTCGCTCAAGGCAATCTCCAAAGAAATATATACAGATTGCCAGCACGATAATCTGCAAAGCGCAGAAACACTATCGGCATTCGCTTGCCGAATACCCGCAGTACACAAATCCAGTGTGGGAGCGGGCTTGCTCGCGAATGCAGTGGGTCAGCCAACATTGATGTGACTGACACACTGCCTTCGCGAGCAAGCCCGCTCCCACATTTGAAATCAGTGCATTCAGGTTCTTTCGCTTTGCACCTGCACATAAAGCGCCCGCCCGGCACCCAGCCCGGCAATGATCGCACCGGCGCCGATAATGCCGAAGATCCAGCCCAGCGCATTCCAGCCGCCGGTCCAGTCATGCACCACGCCCACGGCGAACGGTCCCATAGACGCCAACGTGTAACCGAAACCCTGCGACATGCTCGACAGGTTCGCCGCCACATGGGAATCGCGCGAGCGCAGCACGATCAGGGTCAGGGCCAGACTGAACGTACCGCCCTGCCCCAGCCCGAGCAGAATCGCCCAGCCCCACAGACCTTCGATCGGTGCGTACAGGCAGCCGAACAGACCGGCCAGGGTCAGCGCCATGACCACGACGATCGCCAGACGCTGATCCTTGCCACGGGTTGCCAGCCACGGCGCGGCCAGTGAGCTGGCCAGTTGAATGACCACCGAACCGGACAGCACCAATCCGGCCTGAGTCGGTGTCAGCCCGCGTCCGATAAGGATCGACGGCAACCAGCCAAACACGATGTAGGCCAGCGACGATTGCAGGCCCATGTACAAGGTCACTTGCCAGGCCAGCGGATCGCGCAGCAACCCGCGCACGCGATAAGCGACGTTGTGCGCGCCGTGCCTGGAGCCGACTTGCGGCAGCCAGAATACCGCTGCCACCAGCGCCGGAATCACCCAGAACCCCAGGCCCATCGCCCAGTTGTTGCCGAAATGCTCACTCAGCGGCACGGTCGAACCCGCCGCCATCGCCGCGCCCAAGCACAGGGCCATGGTGTAGACGCCCGTCATGGTGCCAGCGTGTTTGGCAAAATCGCGTTTGACGATACCCGGCAGCAAAACGCCGACGATGCCGATGCTGGCGCCGCCGAGCACACTGCCAGCGAACAGGCCGATCTCGCCGAAGTTACTGCGCAGGATAATCCCGCCAGCCAGCGTCAGCAGAATGCCCAACACCACCCGCTCAGCACCGAAACGCCGCGCCAGAATCGGCGCCAGCGGCGCAAACAAACCCAGGCACAGCACCGGCAACGTGGTCAGCAATCCCGCCTGCGCCGCAGACAGCCCGAGGCTCCTGGAAACCTCGCTGAGTAACGGCGCCATGCTCGACAATGCCGGGCGCAGGTTCAGCGCCACCAGAATCAACCCGAGCAGCAACAGCCATGGACGTTTTACTAACGGATGACTTTGCTGGACCTGCTCGTCATCAGCCTCGGCATCAATCAGCAACTCCTCCAGCTCAGGCGAGCGTTTCGACGTTGTGGATAACTCAGTGCGGGGCATGGTTTTCTCGGTTTCAAGGTTCATTGATCAGTTGCCTCGACAAGGCTTTGGCCCGTTCCGGGTCGCGTTGCTCGACCGCATCGAGCAAGGCGATGTGCAAGTCGAACACTTCCTGACGGCGCGGGGAGATATTCAGGGTCTGGCGCAATTGCGCGCCCACGATGCTGGAGAAGTAGCGATACAGCTCGCTGAGGGTCGGGTTGTGCGCGGCGTCGACCAGACGCCGGTGAAACACCAGATCGCAGGCGATGTAAGTGTCGAGGTCGCCATGGTAGTGGCAGCCACTGGTGCCGAGCGCTTCACGCAACGCCGCCAGATCCTCGTCGGTACGGCGCAGCGCCGCCAGGCCGATGGCCTCGACTTCGAGGATATGCCGGGTTTCCCGCGCCTGATCCAGCGAACACCGCGATAACGCTTTCAGCGTGTCGAGCGGATCGACCAAGGCGCGCAGATAACTGCCGTCGCCCTGACGGATTTCGATCAGGTCAGAAAACGCCAGCACGCGCATGGCCTCACGCACGGTGTTGCGGCTGATGCCCAACTCGGCGCACAGCTCCGGTTCAGTCGGCAGCCGCTCACCGACCTGCCATGCACCGCTGTTGATGCGCTGACGCAGTTGGTCCAGAGCCTGGTCGACCAGGGATCGCTTGATCAAAGGGGAAATGTCGGACATGAACCTCGCCTTTTCATCCAATCATAGGATGAATTTTCCGACATGTTAGTCAGACCCGACGGCGCACACAACCTTGGGGACGCTCTGCTTATGGGCACGTTTTCGATCGGGCCCACGGGCGAAGGCAATAACCGCGCGCAAAAACAAACCCGGAACAGATCCGGGTTTATTTCAGAGCGCAGTCAGATCAATGCAAAATCTGACTCAAGAACAACTTCGTCCGATCATTTTGCGGATTATCGAAGAAGTCGTTCGGCGCGGCCTGTTCAACGATCTCGCCCTTGTCCATGAAGATCACGCGGTTCGCCACGGTGCGGGCAAAGCCCATTTCATGGGTCACACAAAGCATGGTCATGCCGTCTTCGGCGAGACCGATCATGGTATCCAGAACCTCTTTCACCATCTCCGGATCGAGCGCTGACGTCGGTTCGTCGAACAGCATGATTTTCGGCTTCATGCACAAGGCGCGGGCAATCGCCACACGCTGTTGCTGACCGCCGGACAATTGGCCCGGGTATTTGTGCGCCTGCTCCGGAATGCGTACGCGCTCCAGGTAATGCATGGCGATTTCTTCGGCCTTGCGCTTGGGCATCTTGCGCACCCACATCGGCGCCAGGGTGCAGTTCTGCAGAATGGTCAGGTGCGGGAACAGGTTGAAGTGCTGGAACACCATGCCGACTTCGCGGCGGATCGCTTCGATCTGCTTGAGGTCGTTGGTCAGCTCCACGCCATCGACAACGATGCGGCCTTGCTGGTGTTCTTCCAGGCGATTGAGGCAACGAATCGTCGTCGATTTGCCGGAACCCGACGGGCCGCAGAGAACGATGCGCTCGCCCTGCTTGACGTTGAGGTTGATGTCTTTGAGTACGTGAAACTGGCCGTACCACTTGTTCACGCCCTGCATCTGGATAATGCCTTCAGGGCCCACAGGCTTTTTGATTGCTTCGCTCATTTACAGAGAACTCCTAACGCTTGTGGCCAGTGTCGAGCTTGCGTTCCAGATGCATGGAATAGCGCGACATACCAAAACAGAAAATCCAGAACACCAGGGCGGCGAACACGTAGCCTTCAGTGGCCATGCCCAGCCATTTCGGATCGGCAGCGGCTTGCTTGACGCTGTTGAGCAGATCGAACAGGCCGATGATGATCACCAGACTGGTGTCCTTGAACAGCGCAATGAACGTGTTGACGATGCCGGGAATCACCAGCTTCAGGGCTTGCGGCAAAATCACCAGGCCCATCGAGCGCCAGTAACCGAGGCCCATTGCCGCTGCGGCTTCGTATTGGCCTTTGGGGATCGCTTGCAGGCCGCCGCGCACCACTTCGGCAACATAGGCCGACTGGAACAGGATCACCCCGATCAGTGCGCGCAGCAGCTTGTCGAAGTTCATGCCTTCGGGCAGGAACAGCGGCAGCATCACCGAGGACATGAACAACACCGTGATCAACGGCACGCCGCGCCAGAACTCGATGAAGGTCACACAGACCACGCGAATCGCCGGCATGTTCGAGCGCCGGCCCAGCGCCAGCACGATGCCCAGCGGCAACGCTCCGGCAATACCAACGGTGGCGATCACCAGGGTCAGCATCAGGCCGCCCCACTGGCTGGTCGGCACGGTGGTCAGACCGAAACCGCCATGCAGCAAAGTGAAGGCGATGATCGGGTACAGCACCAAAAAGCTCAGGCCGTAGACCGCTTTGCGCGGCATGCGCGAGATGAACAGTGGCGCTACACCAATGACTGCCAGCCACACGGTCAGGTCAACGCGCCAGCGGAGTTCGGTCGGGTAATAGCCGTACATGAACTGGCCGAAACGCTGCTGAATGAACACCCAGCAGGCGCCTTCCTTGGTGCAGTCGGCGCGCGTGGTGCCGACCCAATTGGCATCGACGATCGCCCAGCTGAGGATCGGCGGCACGACGAGGTAGATCAGGTAGAACGCGAACAGCGTCAGCAGGGTGTTGAGCCAGCTGGAAAACATGTTCGCGCGCATCCACGCCACCACGCCGATGCTGCTGTTGGGTGGAGGCATGTCGGGTTTGAAAGTATGAGTACTCATGCGCTTTTCCTTACCGCTCGATCAGCGCAATGCGCTTGTTGTACCAGTTCATCAGCAGGGAAATGCTGATACTGATCGCCAGGTAGACGCTCATGGTGATGGCAATCACCTCGATGGCCTGCCCGGTCTGGTTGAGCACGGTGCCGGCGAACAGCGAAACCATTTCCGGGTAACCGATGCCGGCGGCCAGCGAGGAGTTTTTTGCCAGGTTGAGGTATTGGCTGGTCAGCGGCGGAATGATCACGCGCAGGGCTTGCGGAATGATCACCTTGCGCAGGGTCGGGCCGTTGCGCAGGCCGAGCGAACGCGCCGCTTCGGTCTGGCCATGGCTGACCGACTTGATCCCGGAACGCACGATCTCGGCGATGAACGCTGCGGTGTACACGGTGAGTGCGAGGGTCAACGCCAGCAGTTCCGGGATCAATACCCAGCCGCCGACAAAGTTGAAGCCCTTGAGCTCAGGCATTTCCCAATGCAGCGGAGCGCCGAAGATCAATGCACACAAGGTCGGGATCACCAGCAGGATCGCCAGGCCGGCCCAGAACTTGTGAAACGGCACGCCGGTTTCTTCGAAGCGCTTGTTGGCCCAGCGGGTCATCAGCAGGATGCCGACGATGGCCAGCACAATGCTGATCACGAAGGCCCAGAAGCCGTCAGCGGCCAGCGCGGCCGGCATGTTCAGGCCACGGCTGCTGACGAAGAAGGTGTCGCCGAAGTTGTGGCTGTTGCGCGGTCCCGGCATGGTCAGGAACACCGCGAAGTACCAGAACAGGATCTGCAGCAGCGGTGGAATATTGCGGAACACTTCCACATACACCGTCGCCAGTTTGGCGATGATCCAGTTCTGCGACAGCCGCGCTACACCGACGATGAAACCGAGAATCGTCGCCAGGATCACGCCGATAAAGGTGACCAACAGGGTGTTGAGCAGGCCGATGACAAACACCCGCGCGTAACTGTCCGCTTCGGTGTAGTCGATCAGGGTTTGAGCGATGCCGAACCCGGCACTGCGCTCCAGAAAGCTGAAACCGGAGGTGATGCCCCGGTGCTGAAGGTTGGTTTGGGTATTGTCGAACAGGTACCAGCCAAGCGAGACCACCGCCACAACCGTGATGATCTGGAATAGCCACGCACGCACTCGTGGATCGCTGAGGCTGAGCCTCTGCTTTGGTGCGCCGATTGAATTTTGCATGAAGTGCCCCGGAAGAAATGGAACAAGAACATCACCCGGCGGTTGGCCCGCCGGGCGATAGAACCATTAGCGCACTGGTGGTGCGTACTGAATGCCGCCGTTGTTCCACAGGGCGTTCAAGCCGCGGTCGATTTCCAGCGGAGTGCTCTTGCCGAGGTTTTTCTCGAAGATTTCACCGTAGTTGCCGACTTGCTTGACGATCTGCACAACCCAGTCTTTCGGCAGTTTCAGGTCTTTGCCGTACTCGCCGTCAGCGCCGAGCATCCGGGCCACGTCCGGATTCTTGGTCGACTTGGCTTCAGCTTCGACGTTTTTCGAAGTAATGCCGGCTTCTTCGGCATTGAGCAGCGCGTAGCCGACCCAACGCACGATGGCCAGCCACTCGTCGTCGCCATTACGCACGACCGGGCCCAGTGGTTCTTTGGAAATGGTTTCCGGCAGCACCACGTAGTCCTTCGGCGAGGCCAGCTTGCTGCGCTGGGCGAACAGCTGCGACTTGTCGGAGGTCAGCACGTCGCAACGACCGGATTCCAGCGACTTGGCGCTTTCATCGGAGGTGTCGAAGTGATCGGGGTGTATTTCAGACCGTTGCCACGGAAGTAGTCGGAAACGTTCAGCTCGGTGGTGGTACCGGCCTGGATGCAGATGGTCGCGCCGTCGAGCTCTTTGGCACTTTTCACGCCCAGCTTGTTGTTAACCAGGAAGCCGATGCCGTCGTAGTAGGTGATGAAGCCCGGGAATTTCAGGCCCATGCCCGCATCGCGAGAGCTGGTCATGGTGGTGTTGCGCGAGAGGATGTCGATCTCGCCCGATTGCAGCGCGGTGAAGCGCTCCTTGGCGTTCAACTGACTGAACTTGACCTTGTTGGCGTCGCCGAAAACGGCGGCGGCCACAGCGCGGCAAACGTCAGCATCGATGCCGAGGATCTTGCCGGTTGCATCCGGTACCGAGAAGCCTGGCAGACCGTCGCTCACGCCACACTGCACGAAACCTTTCTTTTGTACCGCATCCAGGGTTGCACCCGCCTGAGCGAACCCGCTGACGCCGAGTACTGCTGCTGCAGTCACGACCGCCAGAGTGGATTTCAACATCTTCATTCAAACCTCCAGTTTTGCTCTTGTTGTGTCGGAGCTTGAGTCCAGTCGCACCCTTTTGAGGCGTTGTTGACCCGTGTTGGCTTTTTTTGGGGTCAACCGACGTAAGACCTTCGCCATGAGTCTAGTAGGAGAAAATCCACATCATGGATCACTCACTTCTCACCAATCGGCCGAACGGGCTGTAGCCCTTTCACGTTCGCTAAGCCCGTAGCGGCCATTGGCGAACATCCATCACCGGATTCGTTGCTGTCCCATCGTGCGACGTAGACTGATAGTGTTACCGCCACGCGTAGGACGCTTCGTACGCAAACCTCCATAGCAAACGCCGTACCACACCGCTTGCCAAAGTGATTGCACGACACGTCAATAGCTAAACTTGTAGCCTTGCGACATCTTGTTAACGGATCAACCGGGCGCGCACTTCAATCACGCACTCAATGAGAGCGCCCGCACATTTTTGGAGCAGATATGACCGAGCCCTTGATTCTTCAGCCTGTTAAGCCTGCAGATGCCTGCGTAATCTGGCTGCACGGCCTCGGCGCCGACCGCTATGACTTCCTTCCGGTGGCCGAGGCACTGCAGGAAAGTCTGCTGAGCACACGTTTTGTGCTGCCGCAGGCGCCGACGCGTCCGGTGACGATAAATGGCGGATATGCCATGCCCAGCTGGTACGACATCAAGGCCATGAGCCCGGCACGGGCAATCGATCTCGACGAGCTGGAAGCCTCGGCGGATCGCATCATTGAACTGATCGAAAACGAGCGCGCCAGCGGAATAGACGCCTCGCGGATTTTTCTCGCCGGTTTTTCCCAAGGCGGCGCCGTAGTGCTGCACACCGCTTTTGTGAAGTGGCAGGGGCCGTTGGGTGGCGTTCTGGCGTTGTCGACTTATGCGCCGACGTTCAGTGATGAACTGGAATTGTCCGCCAGCCAGCAACGCATTCCGGTGCTTTCACTGCATGGACAATTCGATAACGTGGTGCAGAACTCGATGGGCCGCAGCGCTTATGAGCATCTGAAGAAGCATGGTGTCACCGTGACATGGCAGGAATACCCAATGGAGCACGAAGTGTTACCTGAAGAGATTCGCGACATTGGCGTCTGGCTGAGCGAACGCCTGCGCTGATTTGCGGCCAATCCCTGCCCTTTGATCCCTCCTACTACGCCGCGCCCGTTTCTTGCATTACACTTGCCGGCGTACATTCCTTAACCAATTGATGAGATGACCGTGCTCAAAGCACTCAAGAAAATGTTCGGTAAAAGCGAGGCTGAGCAGCTCGCGCCAGTTCCCAGTGCGCCGTCGCACGCCCCCGGTCATCGCACCGATGCCCCGCAGGCCGACCGCCCCGCTCCCGCAGCCGCACCGACGCCAGAAGAAAAACCCGTTACGGCCGCGCCAATCGCCGCCGAGCCTGCGCGCAGCGAAGCGCCGAAACCGGCCAGACCGCGTCGCGAACCGAAGCCCAAGGCACCGGTGATTCCATGGAAACTCGAAGACTTCGTCGTCGAGCCTCAGGAAGGCAAGACCCGCTTTCACGATTTCAAACTCGCCCCGGAACTGATGCACGCCATCCAGGATCTGGGCTTTCCGTATTGCACGCCGATCCAGGCGCAGGTGCTGGGCTTCACCCTCGCCGGCAAAGACGCCATCGGCCGCGCGCAGACCGGCACCGGCAAAACCGCCGCGTTCCTGATCTCGATCATCACCCAGTTGCTGCAGACGCCGCCGCCGAAAGAACGCTACATGGGCGAGCCGCGCGCGCTGATCATTGCGCCGACACGCGAACTGGTGGTGCAGATCGCCAAGGATGCCGCTGACCTGACCAAGTACACCGGCCTCAACGTGATGACGTTTGTCGGCGGCATGGATTTCGACAAACAGCTCAAGCACCTCGAAGCGCGCCACTGCGACATCCTTGTCGCCACACCGGGCCGCCTGCTCGACTTCAACCAGCGCGGCGACGTGCACCTGGACATGGTCGAAGTGATGGTGCTGGACGAAGCCGACCGCATGCTCGACATGGGTTTCATCCCGCAGGTGCGGCAGATCATTCGCCAGACCCCACCGAAATCCGAGCGCCAGACCCTGCTGTTCTCCGCGACCTTCACCGAAGACGTGATGAACCTCGCCAAGCAATGGACCACCGACCCGGCGATCGTCGAAATCGAAATCACCAACGTCGCCAACGAGAACGTCGAGCAGCACATCTACGCCGTGGCCGCAGCCGACAAATACAAACTGCTCTACAACCTGGTCAACGACAACGGCTGGGAGCGCGTGATCGTGTTCGCCAACCGCAAGGACGAAGTGCGCCGCATCGAAGAGCGTCTGGTGCGCGACGGCATCAACGCCGCGCAACTATCCGGCGACGTACCGCAGCACAAGCGCATCAAAACCCTGGAAGGTTTCCGCGAAGGCAAGATCCGCGTGCTGGTGGCCACTGATGTCGCCGGTCGCGGCATTCACATCGACGGCATCAGCCATGTGATCAACTTCACCCTGCCTGAAGTGCCGGACGACTACGTGCACCGCATCGGCCGTACCGGTCGCGCGGGGGCCGATGGTGTGTCGATCAGCTTTGCTGGCGAAGACGACTCGTATCAGTTGCCGTCCATCGAAGAGAAACTCGGTCGCAAGATCAGCTGCGAAACGCCGCCGACGCATCTGCTGCGCGCGGTTGAGCGCAAGCGTCCGCAATAAGCGTCGAGGTATGAAAAAGCGCAGCCGGAAACGGACTGCGCTTTTTTTATGCCCGATGGTTGCTCGCCAGAACTAAAAGTCCATAATGGAAAAATAAGTTTAGTTTTGGAGCAAAAATGTCCAGCACCCCCTATGTGATCAATCAAGCTCAGGCCCGTGAGCTCCTGGCATGCATCGATGTGCCGGAGATTCTGCGCAAACTGTTCCGCGATCTCGCGGCCGGTAACGCCGTGCAGCCAGCTCAGCAGTTGGTGGACTTTCCCAAGGGTGCTGGCGACTTCATCAATTATCTCGGTGTGCTGGCCGAGGACGGCGTCTACGGGGTGAAGACTTCGCCGTACATCGTTCGTGAGCAGGGTGCGCTGGTGACGGCGTGGACCCTGTTGATGTCGATGCAAACCGGCCAGCCGCTCTTGCTCTGCGATGCCGGTGAACTGACCATCGCGCGCACGGCTGCAACCACGGCGGTAGCGGTCGATGCACTCGCGCCGTTGAATGCTCAGCGACTGGCGATCATCGGCAGCGGCAAGGTCGCTCAAGCGCACCTGCATTACGTCAGATCCCTGCGCGACTGGCAGAGCATCACCCTTTATTCCCCTTCGCTGATGGAAGATGCCGAAACTCAGGCCGTATTGAAGGCCATCGCGCCGCAATTGAAGATTGCCGATAGCCGCGAGTCCGCCTTCGCCGACGCGCAGGTGATCATGCTCTGCACCTCGTCGGCCGGGCCGGTGATTGATCCTGCCGAATTGAGCAAACCGGCGTTGATCACCTCGATCAGCACCAACGCCCCACGCGCGCATGAGGTGCCGCCGGGCAGCCTCAACGACATGCAGGTGTTCTGCGACTATCGTCTGACCACCCCGGCGTCTGCGGGTGAGATGTTGATTGCGGCTGAGCAGCATGGCTGGAACAAGGAGTCGATTGTTGGCGATCTGGCGGATTTGCTCAGCGAGAAGACTGCACGGCCCGATTACCATAGGCATGTGTTTTTCCGTTCGATCGGCTTGGGCCTGGAAGACATTGCGCTCGCCAATGCGGTTTATCACCTGCACCACTAACACCACATGTCCCCTGTAGGAGCTGCCGAAGGCTGCGATCTTTTGATCCTGTTTTCAAGATCGAGATCAAAAGATCGCAGCCTCGTTTCACTCGACAACTTCTACAGAGTTCTCGATAGCCTTGGAGTTTTCATGAACCACGCAGATTTCATCATCATCGGCGGCGGGATTGCCGGCGCTTCCACCGGGTTCTGGCTGGCGCCGCACGGCAAAGTGATCGTGCTCGAGCGTGAATCTCAACCTGGCTATCACTCCACCGGTCGTTCCGCTGCTTTGTACACCGCCGCCTACGGCACCGCACAGGTACGCGCACTGACTCAGGCCAGCCGCGCGTTCTTCGACCACCCGCCGAGCGGTTTCTGCGAGCATCCGCTGCTGACCCCGCGCGGCGAAATGACCGTCGATTTCATCGGTGACCCCGCCGAACTGAACAACCAATACCTCAGCGCCAAAGCCACCGTGCCGCAGATGCAATTGCTCACTGCCGAAGAAGCCTGCGCACGCCTGCCGATTCTGCGCCGGGACAAAGTCCACGGCGCGATCTATGATCCTTCGGCCTGCGACATTGATACTGATGCGCTGCATCAGGGCTATCTGCGCGGGATTCGGCGCAACCACGGCGAAGTCCGCACCGATTGCGAAGTGCTCGGCCTGAGTCGCGATGCCGAAGGCATCTGGCACGTGCAAACCAGCGGCGAGACTTTCAGCGCACCGGTGCTCATCAATGCCGCCGGCGCCTGGGCCGACAGGATCGGCGCTTTGGCAGGCGCCCGGCCGCTGGGCGTGCAACCGAAACGTCGCGCTGCGTTTATCTTTGCCGGTCCTGAAGGCGTGGATATTCATCATTGGCCGATGCTGGTCAGCCTCGACGAATCCTTCTACATGAAGCCCGACGCCGGTATGTTCCTCGGCTCACCGGCTAATGCCGATCCTGTCGAACCGCATGACGTGCAGCCGGAAGAACTCGACATCGCCATGGGCATCTACCAGATCGAAGAAGCCACCACGCTGACCATCCGCCGCCCGACGCGCACCTGGGCTGGCTTGCGCAGTTTCGTCGCTGACGGTGATCTGCTCAGCGGTTTCGACCCGCAGGTGCCGGGGCTGTTCTGGGTTGCTGCGCAGGGCGGTTACGGCATTCAGACGTCACCGGCGATGGGCCAGGCCAGTGCGGCGCTGGTGCGCGGCGAGCCGCTACCCGAGCACCTGCACGAATTCGGCCTGGACAGCGCCATGCTCTCCCCCGCTCGACTGACTTGATCGCATCGACTCGTCCAAGGTATTACGGCAAACTCGCAGCGCCCCGGCACAAGGGGCGCTGACGCTGCCTGGAGCTCCACTGTCATGACTGCCCCCGAATTCGACCCGGCGCTGGATAACTTCCGCGCCATCGCCGACGCCATCGCTACGCTGTTCTTCCCTCATGCCGAGGTGGTGTTGCACGACCTGCGTACGCAGAAGGTCGACTACATCGCCAACAACCTGTCCAAGCGCGAGCTCGGCGACGACTCGTCGCTGGAAGACATGCTCAGCGAGGATGTCAGCGACAGGAACATCGGCCCGTACGAAAAGCTCAACTGGGACGGTCAGAAAATTCGCAGCCTGAGCACCGTGTTGCGCGACGGCGAAAGTCGTCCGCTGGCGGTGCTGTGCATCAACCTCAACATCTCATTGTTCGAAAACGCCAAAGCGGCGCTGGACCTGTTCCTGTCACCGAGCAAACTGATTCCGCAACCGGACTCACTGTTTCGTGATGACTGGCAGGAACGCATCAATACCTTCCTCCACGCCTGGCTGCGCGAGCGGCAGTTGAGCCTGAACCTGCTGACCCGCGATCACAAACGCGAACTGGTATTGGCGCTGCACGCCGAAGGAGCGTTCAAGGGCAAGAGCGCCTCGAACTATGTGGCCAATGTGCTGAACATGGGCCGGGCGACGGTGTACAAGCATTTGAAGGAATTGAAGGGCTGAAAATCAAAAGATCGCAGCCTACGGCAGCTCCTACAGGAGAACGCATTCCCATGTAGGACCTGCCGAGGGCTGCGATCTTTTTATCAGTCGCCGTAGATATCGGCCTTGAAATACCTTTCGGAAATCTTTTGATACTCGCCACTCGCGCGAATCCCGTCGATGGCGCTGTTCAGCTGGCTGACCAGTTCGGCATTGCCCTTGCGCACCGCAATCCCGGCACCCTCGCCGACGTACTTCGGATCCTTCAGCTCCGGCCCGACAAACGCATAACCCTTGCCACGCGGCATCGACAGAAAGTCATTGAGCGGAATAGTGTCGGCGAAGATTGCATCAAGGCGCCCCGCTGCCAGGTCCATGTAGATCTCTTCGTTGTTGCTGTAGCGCTTGACGTTGATGCCCTTGGGTTCGAACACCTCGGTGGCGAAACGATCGGTAGTGGTCGCGCGCTGCACGCCGACGTTCTTGCCCTTGAGGCTGGCGTATTGATCGTCGACGCTGGCGCCCTCTTTCATCACCAGACGCGAAGAAGTGAAGTAATACTTGTGGCTGAAATCCACCGACTTCCTGCGATCTTCGTTGATGGTCATCGACGACAGCGCCATGTCGATCTTCTTCACTTTCAACGACGGAATCAGGCCGTCGAACTCACCCTCGACCCACGCGCACTTGACCTTCATCTGCGCACACAGGGCATTGCCGATGTCGTAGTCGAAACCGACGATTTCACCTTTGTCGGTTTTCGAAGCGAACGGCGGGTAAGCGGCTTCGATGCCGATGCGCAGGGTTTTCTCGGCGGCGAAGGTGCTGGCGCAAGCCAACAGACTGAGGGCCAGACCGGTGACGAGGGGGAGTTTCTTCATGTTCGTTCTCTCGCGAAGTTGTGAAGAGCAGCGGAAAGACAGCAGTCTTTTTTTGTACTTGTAAATCCATACTGGACTTAGATGTACAAATCGTCAATCAGGCAAAGAGAGGGGATTTTTGGTGTTTCGCAAGGCCCCATCGCGAGCAAGCCCGCTCCTACACTGGATCGGCGAACGACTCAGATCCAAGGTGGGAGCGGGCTTGCTCGCGAAGGCTTACGGGAGAACACCACAAGAATTACTGCTTCCAGCGATCCGCAGCCGCATGATCACTGTCGCGCCCTTCAACCCAGCGCGGGCCGTCGCTGGTGTTTTCTTTCTTCCAGAACGGTGCGCGGGTTTTCAGGTAGTCCATGACGAAGGCGCAGGCATCGAACGCGGCCTGGCGATGAGCGCTGGCGGCGCCGACGAAGACGATCGGCTCGCCCGGCTCCAGCGCGCCGACGCGGTGCAGCACTTCCAGTTTCAACAGCGGCCAGCGCTGCTCAGCTTCGACAGCGATCTTGCCGAGGGCTTTTTCGGTCATGCCCGGATAGTGCTCGAGAAACATCCCGGCCACGTCGCGGCCGTCGTTGAAGTCGCGTACATAACCGACAAAACTCACCACCGCGCCGACGCCGACATTAGCCGCATGCATCGCATTGACTTCAGCACCGGGATCAAACGGTGCCGCCTGCACGCGAATCACCATGGCTCAGCCTCCGGTCACGGTGGGGAAAAAAGCCACTTCGTCACCATCGACCACTGGCTCGTCGAGTTGGCAGAGATCTTCGTTGCGCGCGCACATCAGGTTCTGCTCGCTCATCACCTCGGCGCCATCACGTTGCGCCAGCAATGCGCGCACATCGTCGATGGTGTTGAAATTGCCTTCTACTTCCACCGAATCCACGCCCAGCGCTTCACGGTAACGGGCAAAAAACTTAACGGTCAGTTTCATGGCTGCTCCGCCTGGAAGTGGCCGCTTTTGCCGCCGACTTTCTCCAACAGACGCACGCTTTCGATGGTCATGCCACGGTCGACGGCTTTGCACATGTCGTAAATGGTCAGGGCGGCAACGCTGGCGGCAGTAAGCGCTTCCATTTCGACGCCAGTTTGCCCGGACAACTTGCAGCGGGCGACGATGCGCACACTGTCATTACCCTCGGCGCTGAGTTCGACTTTCACGCCCGTCAGCATCAGCGGATGGCACAGCGGAATCAGATCGCTGGTTTTCTTCGCCGCCTGAATCCCGGCAATGCGTGCCACGGCGAACACATCACCCTTGGGATGACCGCCGCTGACGATCATCTGCAGGGTTTCAGGAAGCATGCGCACCAGCGCTTGAGCGGTCGCTTCACGGAACGTCACGGCTTTTTCAGTGACGTCGACCATGTTGGCGCGACCTTGGGAATCGAGATGAGTCAGCACGGGATTACTCCTGATCAGGAGCGTGGATTGTAAACCTGTGGGTCAGATGTCTGCGAGCGCGATCACCGCCATGACGCAAATCCCTGTGGGAGCAGGCTTGCTCGCGAAAGCGGTGGATCAGTCACCTTTGAGATTGCCTGACATACCGCTTTCGCGAGCAAGCCCGCTCCCACATTTTGATGTGCGTGGGCATAAAAAAACCGGGCGGCTTTCGGGGCCGCCCGGTTCGGGGGGAGGGATTACAAATGCGACTCTGCGTATTCAGCCAGAATCGAGCGAGGCACCCCTTGCAGGGTGATGTGCACACCGTTGGGGAAGTCCTTGAAGCGTTCGGTCAGGTAGGTCAGCCCGGAGCTGGTCGCGGACAGGTAAGGCGTGTCGATCTGCGCCAGGTTGCCCAGGCACACCACTTTGGAACCGGCGCCGGCACGGGTGATGATGGTTTTCATCTGGTGCGGCGTGAGGTTCTGGCATTCGTCGATCAGGATCAGGCTCTGCTGGAAGCTGCGCCCACGAATCTAGAAGAGCGAAATGAACTGCAGCGGCACTTTCCAGAGGATGTAGACGACGCTGCCAATGGTG